>DATCTN010000023.1 GCA_036567965.1 Candidatus Kryptoniota bacterium | reverse complement strand
CAATGTTTCAATCCACGCGCCCGCACGGGGCGCGACGATGGAACGCCCGTCCTCTTCATCACCTCGCCATGTTTCAATCCACGCGCCCGCACGGGGCGCGACAATTTCGGATTTGCGATTCCCGACGGGGCGACAATGTTTCAATCCACGCGCCCGCACGGGGCGCGACGATGCCGACTTACGAGGATCCGGTGCTGCCTTACAATGTTTCAATCCACGCGCCCGCACGGGGCGCGACAACGTCGAGAATGTCACTACCGTCACAACACTAAGAGTTTCAATCCACGCGCCCGCACGGGGCGCGACTCTTACGACTATTCTTCATGACCGGTCTCCTCTTCGTTTCAATCCACGCGCCCGCACGGGGCGCGACACTTTATGGTGATTAAGGACGACGGCGACAATTCGGGTTTCAATCCACGCGCCCGCACGGGGCGCGACGATGCGCCGGTGCGTCTTTCCCAGGGAGAGCTACAGTTTCAATCCACGCGCCCGCACGGGGCGCGACCGGAATATAAAGGAGTCCTGGCGGGATGGAATGCGTTTCAATCCACGCGCCCGCACGGGGCGCGACGTCCACCGGAACTCCATCCTCATCGACGAGCACCCTGTTTCAATCCACGCGCCCGCACGGGGCGCGACGACGATCGGCGCGAAGAGCTGCGTCGAGCTCTCGTTTCAATCCACGCGCCCGCACGGGGCGCGACTTGGACTCGAGCATCTTGTCGATATGCCTTATAGGTTTCAATCCACGCGCCCGCACGGGGCGCGACATCGACTGACGCGTTGGTCAAGGCGTCGATAAGAGGTTTCAATCCACGCGCCCGCACGGGGCGCGACCGCATCCTTGTCAACTTCTTCTTTCTTCCGGATAGTTTCAATCCACGCGCCCGCACGGGGCGCGACGAACAAGATCAAATCCCTGATTATCGAATGTCCGGTTTCAATCCACGCGCCCGCACGGGGCGCGACGGCGAGTGATTGTGAGTGCCTGCGGCTTTACAGGTTTCAATCCACGCGCCCGCACGGGGCGCGACATCCACGATAAGGAGGATAAACTGCGTGAGAAATTGTTTCAATCCACGCGCCCGCACGGGGCGCGACGTTTATCTTTGCCATTGTCCACCTCGGCACGATATGTTTCAATCCACGCGCCCGCACGGGGCGCGACCGAGTTGAACGTCTAAATTGATCTGGAGATATCGTTTCAATCCACGCGCCCGCACGGGGCGCGACTGTACTACCAAAAATATCTCAAATCATCTCTTTTACCCGGAAAATTTGCCCTCCATCGCTTACCTCAAGTTTGTCAAAGAACATTTAATGTCTACACAACGAAAACAAGGGTCTTCATTCATGTACGCTTCGGTTAGCGTTAAACAATAATCGGCTCTTCTACATCCGATAATCCTGTCTTTCCATGATGTTCAACCCGCCTCTTCCAATTCGAACCTAAGAAATAAAATCTCAAGCTATCACTCTTTCCTTCGTACATCGAAAGCAATTGATCTCTGAGACTCTCCCATTGCGCTGGTTCGACATTGCATTCGAAAACTGAGTTCTGAACTCTCATTCCGTAATCGACACATGTCTCAGATATCTTCCGAAGCCGCTTGACTCCCGCAGCTGTCATCGTCGAAACGTCGTAACTTACAAGTACCATCATATGACTGTTATCCTTGTTTTCATCAGAGCAACGGACTGACTAGAATATCCATCTCACAATTCTCTACTTGACATAAAATGGCGGATACTCCTGCATATCGCCTCGGACATATCTCGCCAACAACTGTGCTTGAATGTGCGGCAAAAGTCCAATGGTCATCTTCTCCCCGAGAAACGGATGCGTAATCTCTTCCTGCTTCCTTTTTTGGTATGCGGCAAGCACAGTCTTCCTCGCTTCGTCCGACATTCTCACCTCTCCAGATTCTCGGATCTCAAAATCCTCCTTCGATACTTGTTTCAGATTAATCAGATTCAGCATAATGCGATCTCCGAGATACGCACGGAATTCTTCCATAATGTCGAGAGCCAAACTCGGTCTTCCCGATCTTAACTGATGAAGAAACCCGACCTGCGGATCGAGTCCGGTAGTTTCCAAAGCAGAACGAACGTCATTTACCAGGATTGCATACAGAAACGAGAGCAGTGCGTTCGCGGGATCGAGTGGCGGTCGCTTCGACCGGGAAGTAAATTCAAAATCTTTCACCTTTATCAATGCCGACAAAACTCCAAAATACATCGCAGCACATTCGCCTTCTAAGCCGCGGAGCTCATCAAGAGTTTCTGCCTTCCGGATGCCCTCTAACCTACCGCCCATCGCCGCTGCGACGGATTCCACAGCTTTAGAGGGTTCTTCTTCGGATTCCGGTTCCTCTGAATCTTCCCCGTTTACAGGATCTCCGACAGGCGGACGATTTCTTTGGTGACGGAGTAAAAGATTCCTGTAGTTTGCCACCTTCGCTGCAATGATCGGTCGCGCGACAGATAATGATTGTGGCTCGCTGTCTGACATCGCGTATTGAGCTTTGCGAAGAAGGACGTTTCCTTGCTGAGGTCCGGTTACGCGGGCGAGGAACCTTCCATTCTCCGACAAATAACTGATGCCGACATTGTTCTCCGCGCAGAATGCCATGAGCGGAGGAGAAAGAGACTTGAAGCCGAAGCAAACGATATTCTCAATCGAATGAACGGGTGCCTGAAATACCTTCTTATTGTCAACTTCGACAACGAACGTTTCTCGCTCCTTGTGTACATAGGCATCGTCGGAAGTAATGTAAAGTGTATTTAAGTGCTTTTTCATGGCAGGTATAGCATCTCCATGTAGCGTTTCAGCTTTCTATTGTTCCTTGCCTTCGGCATACAAACCGCCTCCAACGAGCAATTCCGGCACTTTGCCGAGAAATCTGCTGCCGGAGTCCGCTTGTTTGCAATCAGCTCGCGAACGTTTGCAATAACCTCCTCAGTTTGTTTTCGCAAATGCTCATCAATCTCCACCTGCACGCGGCGGCGGATTTTCGCATAGAAGAATGACCCGCGCTTGACTGAAGAGTTCAGCATCTCTTCCAAGCATAGAGCCTGCGCACAGAGCTGAACTTTATCGCTTATGTCGTCTTTGGGTTCGCCAGATTTGAACTCGACGGGCATCGGCTCATCGGCACCATCACTTGCTCTCCGAAACTCCACCACATCGCATCTTCCTGAAATCCCAAGTCTAAACGAATGAATCTTGAGTCCGCGCACCGTCTTTAATGTCCCACGGGATTCGTAGGTATCGGTATCGACTTTCTCGTGTAAGATATCGCCGCGAACGGTGAAGACGTTCTCTTGCCACACATCTTCGACGTGTATCAACGCACATTGTCGCGGACAATAGACATAATGCTGCAGCGCGCTTATCTGAAAGAAGTCATCTTCGGTGTACATAATTGGATTCGGTAGAACAATCACTCTTGATTGTTCCTATTCACCATCAACAACCTCACATTTTAAGCCGGGAAGTTCTTTTTCAATCTCGGATTTTTCAGGAATCGAATAATCGTCAATACTCTTCGGTTCTGTGATGCGCTCCTTGACTCCGATCCTCTTCGAAACAGACCGATGCACTTTAGCAGATGAGTACTGACCATTGTTCGAATTGTGTTTCCACCAATAGACCTTGTGAACTTCCATCGTACCAGAAGGCCGGGCCGAGGACTCATCATTTCTAAAAAGCGTCTTCAACACTTTCTTGATCGCTTCAGCGTCTTCATCACTAAACCCTGTCCCGCGAGGAGGCGCAGCAAGCTGTGGATTCATGCTTCCATAGAAAACATAGACGCCATGGTCAACACGATGCTTCATGCCCATTGTGTCCGATGCTTTCTTCTTCCCTTCTCCTTCACCGCTTACACTCTTCGTAATTTGCGTGCTTGAAACACGATCATTGACAGAAGAAATTGAAAAAGCTGGATGAACAGAGACTGGGCCGCGAATTCCCACAGATACTCCCTCACCTTCTGAGTCGCCTTTATATGCAAATACTTGACCGAATGCTCGCACGTCTAACCATTTCTTGCAAACGGCATCTCGGAATTTCTTCTCGTCCTTCCAATCGTCTTTCTTGAGCTCGCCATCTGCTCTTGCCCGAAGGCTCGGATAATTATCCACTTTGTTATCATCTGATTGGACAAAGATTGAATGCCCCTCCTGCATCAAGCGGTTTCGGATTTTTCTTTTAATACAGACATCGGAAAGCTCGCCAAGCCCATCATAATTTACACGTGGGCGATTTCCATTTAGCGGATCTCCATTAGGGTTTGCATTGTTCACGCTGATAATGACGGCGAAATCGATTTTGTTTTTTAATGCGTCCATTTTAATCATCCCTCTCCTTGTTTAATTATTTCTTGAATTTTCTTCGTTCACTTCTTCTTTTTCTTTGAGCGTTTCTGAGTTATTTCTCAAAAACTCCCGCTGGCATGAATATCCAAGCAGGAATTCTCCATTCAATCGCTTGTCGTTAGTGAAATCATTCGGCTCAAAGAGGTCTTTCACTTCATCAATCATTCTTTGCCGCTTCTTCGATTTTCCGCCAAGCCGTGCCTTGTATGGCGAAAGCGCGAGTTCAATCGTTCTCCACGTGCTAAATGGTCGCTCTGCAAAGCGATTCATCAGGCGAGCAGAGGTAGTCTGCCTATCTTCGTTTGCTTTGTTTAAAGCCCAATTTTCGAGACTATCTGCAATAGCCAAGAGTCGCCCGTATAGATAGTCTCTCGTCTTTCTCTTTGGATCGAGTGCCATAGAATAGTTCTCCTTTTGTTTATCATCGATAAATTTTCTATAGAGAGCACAAGCGATGCTCAGTGTCTTGTTGAATTGCCAATTTTCCAATGCGACTCTATTCGACGCTCGACGCACCGTGGACTCTACGATGTCTCTCGGTATCGGTTGACCATCGATGATGCAAGGAAGAAGGCGTTCAACCGTGGTTTTTTTCAACTTATCATCGACCCTTTCACCATAAGCGGCTTCTGCGATGTCGACAGGTGCTGGTGCGCCGACAAAGGAAAATTGTTTATGCTTCTCCTCGTTATATCCATAGTTGTGAATCCAAGCACACTCACGGTGCCATTTCTCTATTCGCTCCAAATAATCTGAACCCTTCAGTTCGCGATAATAAGTTATAGCCAATCGCCCTTTCGATGCCGAATCCATAGCCATCACCTGTACATCTTTTGTCTCTCCAATTTCAACTTTATACCCGAGTATTTTATTTCGCAATTTTAGAGCAATGTCTTGCGCTGTGTATGCCGTCACCGCTTCATCGCTTGGTAGTTCAGCAAATTCTGGAAAGATATCGAAAGCGCTCTCAGTCGGTTGAAGAATTTTCTGATTGGAAGTTGCCCAGGCTACCACAGTCAACGCAGGTTGTTTTCTTCCACCATCACCTTTTACCCAAAAAACCTTGCCTTGCCTACCAACGAGCCATATCAGTGCATTGTGTGCTTTTTGTGTCACTTCAAGGCTAACACCGCAAGCTTGTGCATCAGTTAAGAAACGTCCTCTGAAAGTGAAGCCACTCGTGTCATTAGAAGAAATGAGTTTAGCACCATCACCTTTTGCTCGTATATATTTAGGATGTTGAGTCGATAACAATGCATCGTTGCCTGTAACGTAACACAGGGGCTTCTTTTCTTTCGTGCTCAAATAATATTGAGTCCAACTGTGCCAGAGAGTATTATCCTTCGAGAGATTTGTTTCGAGTTCTCCTGGAATTTCGACGCGCCAACGGACGAACGCATCGCCCTGGTCGCTGACTACATCGAAAATATCTGATCGGTTCTTATCCTTCTTTCGTTCTTTTTTATGCAAGAATTTCTTATTGCTTCCAAGAAAGAGGATTTTGTGGTTCACTAAGTCATGGATCAATCTTTTCTTCTTGACGTAATTCAAAATCGCTTTCGCCTTTTGGTGACCAAATTTCGATGAACACCAGTCACTCAAAATCTTGACATAGTCACGGTATGGCTCCTCAGGATCTTTTGCGAACCCCGAAGTAACCACCCCGCCATATTTCGTGAAATCACCAGCCACATATTGCAGATTGTCACAAAGTGGATGACATTCGGGTTTTTTCCCTGCCCTGCTCGCTGATTCTTCTGTGCATGGAATTATGGTCGTTGCTTCATGGGGATCGGGAATGACCGATGCTCTCAAGAAGTCGCCATTCCTACCAAGCGTCACCTCAATATTCGCTTGCGCGGTGATGTGACAAATTGGAAGCAATGGTCTTTTTCCCTCTTCACCAGAATAACCTACCATTGAGGAACATGCCTCGTATGTCTCATAAAGCTTTTGTATCCAAGCCATCGCTCAGCTCCTTTCCTCGTAACCTTCTAACAAACCTTCTTCCTCAAAACCAATCGACTGTGGAGGGTGCGCTGTCATCGGTCTAACAAACTTACGGATAGTGCACTTTTCGGGTCTGATGAACTCAATGATTCCATCTTTCATCTTCGGCCGCCAAAAACGGGAATAGTATTCATCCTTTCCCAATTCGTCGGGATAATCAAATCCGTGGAACATCAAGTCGAACGAAAGCTCACCATATTTATCATAGAAGCTTTGTCCTTCTCCGAATTTGCAAACCTCGACATAGCCCTGACATTCTCTCGTGCCAAGAAAGACGTCACGCCGTCCACCGCGTTCTATCATACGTTTGGCGATGAAGTAATGTTTGTTTTCATTTCTATCGTTTGCCATATCCTCACGATGCATGTTCCATTCGAAGTGCGCCTGCACCTGGTATTCGACATCGGCAAGATATGTATAAATAGAAAGGTCGTTCCCACCACTATATTTGATTGGCTTGGCGTTTCGGGTCTGCGTTTTGATCCGATTCATCACTCGCGCTCTGTCAATAATCCAGATGATCGTCGGCTTCCAATAGACCGAACTAATAATCCCTTTCAATGCTTCGTAAGTTGGGATCTGATATGAGCATTTCTCTCCACCGATCTTTGTCAGTGGATCAGTGAAGAGAGCGTATTTGCCATAAACTTTAAATCCGACTTTGTTTTCCATGATTCACCTTCCCACTATGTACGTTTCCATTTCATTTACAATTTGGCTGCTTAAACCGAATTCGCTGCTGTAGTACTGATAATCCAAATAGAAAATTCCTATGCCAGCTTGAGCCTCTTTAATGATTCCATCTTTAGTGAGATTACTAAAAATATTTTCATAAACATTCACAGAAAATCTTTGGGCTCTCTTCAAGAGTTTGTACTCCTTGTCAACTTCAGACGTTGAGCATAGTTCATTTATTATCTGTTTGCCTTCTTCTCCATAAGGGACGATGACTCCCATTGTTGGCGAATCAATTGCTCGGAATGCCTTTGATGCTGTCTGAAATGATTGCCACAACGAAATGGTCAACGGAGTGTCGTGAGTTCGTTGATTTTCCTGAACGGATTTTGGATTGGTCGAAAGCAAATCAAAGAGATTGTCTTCTCTTCCGACTGGCGACTTACTTGGTACTGGATAATTCATTTTGTCTCTGCGGTCAAAGAAATAATATTTATAGTATTGCTCCATTGCCGCCGGCGACAGAATATCATTCTTAAATCGCTCAGGTGATTCTTTAAATTCGCCTAACACTCGTTGGGCGTCTTCAGCAGCAATTCTGATTTCTTCTAGGCGGTTGAGATTCTCGTCTTGTGGATTTATAATGAATACATTTCCGTATTTTGTTCTTAAGCCATGCCTGTTGCAGCGTCCCGCTGACTGTGCGATGGAATCAAGTCCAGCTAAGTATCTAATAACTGATCCAAAGTCTATATCTACACCAGCTTCTATCAATTGGGTGCTGACACAAATCGTCGCCTGATTGTTCTTTAATCGTTCCTTGATATTGTTCAGCACATTCAACCGATGCTCAGGACACATGTCGGTGCTTAAGTGAAAAATGTCTTTTATGTTCGCGCTCTTGAATTGCTGATAGAGATTTTTCGCCGATGTTTTTGTGTTGACGACAATAAGGACGCTGCCGTTCTTTTGAGTCTCTTGTTGCGCGAGACTTATTATTTCGCTTTCGGACCACCCCGCAGCCTTTCGCTGGTCATAAACTTCGACGCGTTTTAAATTTTGAAATAGAGATTCCACATTCTGAATTATTTGCTGGTCTTTTGAAAGTTGAAGGGCTCGTTCTTTAATCTCAATTTTGTCCAATAATGGTTGAGTGGCGGTGCATAGTAAAACGGTTGACCCACATCCCTTAACCAAGAAACGAATGGCAACGTTAAACATATGCACAAACCGAACTGGAAGGGTCTGTACCTCATCGAAGATTATTACGGCGTTTGCAAGCTGGTGCATCCTTCGAGCGCTTCTCGTACCAGACGCGAACAACGCTTCGAGAAACTGAACGCTTGTTGTGAAGACAATCGGTGCATCCCAATTTTCGGAAAGAAGATTCTGTCGGCGCGTTTCTTCGTCTGGAGTCAAGTTGGAATGGTGCTCTAGGACAACCCGATCCAAATACTTCCCATTATCATCTTTCTCTTCCAAAATCTTTCTGACCTCGTCGGCGTTTTGGTCGATGATTGATGTGTATGGAATGATGTATATGATCCGATCCATCTTGTGTAACTCAGCATGGTTCAAAGCAAACCGCAAGCTCGCAAAGGTCTTACCTCCGCCCGTTGGAACAGTTAATTGATATAGCCCTTTCGGTCTCTTGGAGAATTCTAGGCATTCACGGGAAACTGCATCGCGCAAAACGTCAACCCTGTTTTTGTTATCAAACTTCTTGGCGTTAAATCGTTCAATCAATGCCTCCCATGCAACATACTCGCCCTGGTTTCTAATCTTATCATTTCTCGGAAATTCAAAATCAGCGGTACTGAGTCTGTCTGCGTCGATTAGACAACTAAACAGAAATCTCGCTAAAAGGCCGAACTTGAATATCAAACTTTGTTTGGAATCGTTTTCTTCCTTGAGAGACTGCAACTTAGCTGAGAGTTGTTCAATAAGGTTATCCGAAAAGAACTTCTCTACTTTTTCACGCTCAGCATCATCCAAATTCGAATAAGCCTTTTCGCCATGTGTTTTCTCTTCTGGCTTTCTCATCCGCCGTTCGTAGTTGTTTGAGCCATCTGGCGCGAGACAATCGATCATGCCTGAATGGTGGGATGCGATGCACAAAGAGAGGAATTCTCCGACAATTGCTCCTTCTTTTCCCATGGTCGACAACCTTTTGTGTATAACTTGCGCGCCCGCACTGGAGTGATCTACTTTTCCTTTCTGCGCTTTTGCATCAACATATTCATCAGCATCTGGATCAATCTTCCCTTCTGCGGAGAGAATATAGTTTTGGAACTCTTGGCTGGCTTTACCCAAATCGTGAAGCAGTCCAATCAGTTCACCGCATTCCTTCAAGCCAATCTTGTCAGCAAATTGCCCTGCAAGCTTTGACGCTTCTTCAAGGTGTGTCCAAAGATATTGCGGCTCGCCAGTCTTACGAAGATGTGCTATGAATTCCCTTTTCATATTGCCACACCTTTCAACCCAATTGACGTCTTATTTTCCGAATGCGCAAAAAATCTATCACTGCTGGTCATTTTCATCTCCCGCCAGGCGATTCGCTCAGTCGCTTAAAGCGCAGCCGCGACCCTCCACGAAATTTCTCCTCCTGCGGCTCCATTAGATAGACCCTCAGAAGGAATTCGATGCCACGATACGAATTTTCTCCCTGGACAGATTCCACGACTCCCTCAAGTCATTTCCTCACTGACTTTCGAGTGGTTTCCCTGACGTTCTTGCTCGAATATAGCTCCCGTTTCAAACCAAGTCAAAGTTTACTGGCGACCCAAGGTTAAATGGGTTGTCCCCGAACCTCTTCGTCATCGGATCCTCAGAATTCGAGAGCTCGTCTTCAGCCAACCCCTCCGCCGGAGATCGATCGGCTTCCTCAGGATACCGGTCGCCTTACAATCCCCCGTTTCCGTTTGCGGCTTCGCCACAACGTGGCTTCCTCGCCCTAAATATATCCTGCGTTCTTCATGCTTAAATACCCCGTAGGGCCGACAATGAGGTGGTCATGCACGGGTATTCCAATGAACTCGCCCGAGTAAACAAGGTCCTTGGTGATTTGAATATCTTCCTTGCTCGGGTCGAGCTTTCCGCTCGGATGGTTATGCACCACGATGACACTCGCCGCGTCTTCCAGTATCGCGAATTTGAACACGGCTCTCGCGTCGACAAGGCTTGCACTGAGAGTACCTTCGGTGAGGGTCTTTACTCGTTTGACTCTTCCCGAGGTTGAGAGAGCGATCACCCTGAATATTTCGCGTTTCTCTCCGGCGAAATCGCGCGCTACGAACTTGTAAGCTGCCTCCGGATTATTCAGTAGCGGGGCTTCATTTATCGCCGAGCTACCGGTCCTCCTTCCAAGCTCAAACGCCGCGGCAAGAGTGACGGCTTTAACTTTTCCTATTCCCGCCGTACCTGACAGCTCCATCGCGTCACGCATCGAAATCATGTCGAGGGAATTTTCATAACTCATGAAAAGTTCCCTGGCAACATCGAGCGCAGTCTTTGATCGCGACTTTGTCCTCGTTCCGGTTCTCAGAAGAATCGCTATGAGTTCCACGTCTGTGAGTTTTGTTGCCCCCTGCGAGAGAAGTTTTTCGCGCGGCTTCTCGCTTTCTGGCCACTCGCGGAGAGTTTGCCCCTTCTCGCGGACGCCGGCGCCTTCCGCCGGACTGGAGTTCTGCCCTGCTTGTCCCTTCTTCATACCCGACCCCCTTCTTAGTTTGGATTCACTTCACCCAGATCTACTATGTTTCCTTTCTTGAATTGTAAAATGTATAGATAGTGATTGGAATTATCCTTCGCGAACGAGATCATCGAGTGTAAGCCGGGGTATGCTTCGGCCCTGAGCGCGTTGTAGATGTCGGAACGGTTGGTGCCGCCTGATTTTATTGCGCTCAGGATGAGACTCGCGGTGTCAAAACCGTAAGCTACTGTGCGATCCAGCTCCATGTCCGAAATCTGCGAAAGTGAATCGCTTGCTGCCGTAAACGCGGGTGAAACCGTATTGAAGTAAGTGTCGCTGCAGAAAATAATCCCGTCAACATAAAGATCGTTGTTTGAGAGCTGGTTTACGTCGTACCAATCATCCGTCCCGAGGATCTGTGTCTTCACGTTATAGTACGCCAGTTGCGCGCCGATGACACCGATGTCCTTCGAGGACGTAAGCGGAATGAAGACTGCGTCCAACGAACGCAGCGCTTCGAACTGGTCGAGCGTCGTCCTCATCGTTATTGGAATTCCGAGCGAGTCTGCAATGTGCACAGGATTGCTCCCGAGAAGATCGTAAGCATCGAGGGTTCCTTTGGAGTTGGCGACCGAGTCGACGTAGGCGGAGGGAATCCCGAACTCGGCCAGCTTTGCCTGCTGCGGCTTCGTTAGTTTCGTGAAATCCACGTACGGCTCGCCAGCGAGCGCGGCAGCGGTTTTTATCTTTCCAATTTGATCTACCAGATCCGTTGACCCGCTTTCGTATTCGGCCGAGGAGATAACACTTATTCCCTTGGAGTTGAGCCGCGTCGCGAAATAACCTGCGATCGTCTTCCCGTAAGAGTCTGACGGCGCCAGGATTGCGAACCGCTTGAGATGGAGGACATCGACCGCGAAATCGGCTATGGCATCAGCCCTGGTCATGTAGTTAGGATTAGCCTGGAAGACATATGAGCCTTCGGCGGTAAGTCCGACCTGTGTAGCCGTCGGCGTAATTGTCGGAAGACCCGCGCTTCCTGCGAGGCTGACCACCTGTGAAACCTCTCCGCTGAACACCGGCCCGATCACAGCTTTTACGTTAGGGTCTTTAGCGAGAGCCCTCATAGACGATGAAAGTGTCACGATATTCCCCGCGTAATTTCTTACCGTCATTCCAATCTTCGTCTGAGCGGTCTCATTATAGCCGTCGAGCGCAAGCTGGATCCCGAGAAGAAGTTTATCTCCGACCCCGCTGCCGTATTCGAGGGGAAGAAGAACGCCGATTCTTACCTGCGCGTTGTTCCTCAGGCTGTCGTCTACTATCCTCGCGAGCCATCTCGTAATTTCCGTCGTTCCTGTCCCTGGCTGCGGATAGCGCGCGGAAAACTCGTGAAGCATCTTTGCAGCGTCCGAAAGCCTGTCGGAGTCATACGCTCTCCGGGCAAAGGCAAGCGCTACCGTGGACGCGGATAATCTCGTCTTGCATTGCTCGAAAGCGGCTTCCACTTCGTCGAAGCCGATGTTCGTATCGATGAGTGAGCGGAGACTCGCGACGGCGCGATCCCTCACGGTCGGGTCGAACGCAGAGTCGGAAGCGACGATGAAACGCGACGCGGCGGAAGGATATTTTCCCAGCTCGTAGTAATCCGCGCCTAGTAGATACATCATTTCATATCTACGCTCATCAGAGGGGAACCTGACCAGAAATGTGTCTATCGCGGCTGACGACTCCGAATACCTGCGAAGGTTGAAAAGACTTCGTGCCCCATAATAGAACGCTTCTTCCGACCGCTGGTTCAGGGAATCGTCCATCACTTGTTTGAAATACAGGTAGGAGGTCGAGTAATCGCCCTGCTTGAAACTCTGAAGCCCAAGCGTAAAGCTCGTTTCGTCGGTCTGGCTGAACGGTATCTGCGAATGCGCAGATGAGACGAACACGACGGCCACGACGACAAAGGCTAGTCCTGTCTTCACCGCCGGCGTCTTTTCCTCTGGTTCCTCGAAAGGCGGTAAAGCAATTCGCTGTCGTCTTCGGCAACGGTATCAGAGTCTGCCAGCTCGTCGAAAAGGGCTCGCGCTTTTTCCAGCTCGCCGATACTGTTGTACAGGTTTGCGAAAACCTGTTTCAATTCGGGACTTTTTGGGTTGATGCTCTGGGCACGGCTGAGATAATACTCCGCTTCGCTAGTCTTCCCGAGCTCGAGCAAAATTTTTCCACACATGTACCAGCCCGGGAAAAAATCCGGATCGGTATCTATCAGAAGTGTGAACTCCTCGAGCGAGGCATGAAGGTCGCCAAGGACATAATAAGCGGTCGCGAGGTCCAACCGGAACTCCACGGAAGTATCGTTCGCGGCAAGTTCCCGCTTAAGATATTTGATCGCACTAGGGAAATTTTTCTGCCTGAGATATATCCTGCCGAGTATGCCGTTTGCGTCGGGATACTTAGCATCGTTCTTGAGGACCAGTTTCACCTCGGTGGCCGCCTCTTCGAATTGGTCCTGCTCGAGGAAGATCGTCGATAACGCAAGATGCACGCTTGGATTTCGCCATGAACCGAGCATCCTGAGAAGCGGCAGGGCGCGTTCCAACTCACCAAGATTATAGTAAAGGCTTCCGAGTGCATAAACCAGCTTGTAGTCGCCGGGGATCCTCGCGAGACCCTCCGCTAAAAGGCCCTCGGCGGCGGTGTAACTTCGTGTCCCGATATATATTTCGGCGAGCTTAAGGTAAGCGTCGCCATAATCAGGATCGTCGGCGATTATTCTCCGGAGAATCTGTATGGCATGGAGAGGCTTCTCCTCACTGAGAAAGCCGACCGCCTCGTCAAGAAGTATTTTAGCCGATTGAGCCATCAGGCGGATACTTCAAAGCGAAAGGAGATTACGTTCAGGAGATCCAAACACGGAGACACGTGAGACACAGAGGAACACAAGATCGAGGTGACCTGCTGGAGGCATAAACCGGATCGCTGGAATGATTTCGACGGATCAAACCTCGGGTTCGCTGCGAGCTCTCCGTGGGTCCGTGCCTCTGTGGTCACTTTCAGCGGCAGAAACATTCTTCTATTCCCACTCGATCGTGGCGGGAGGCTTGCTGCTGATATCGTATACAACTCTATTCACACCGCGCACTTCATTTATAATCCTGCCTGACACTTTAGCCAGAAGATCATAGGGCACCTGCGCCCAGTCCGCCGTCATCCCGTCCTCGCTCGTGACGGCACGCAGAGCGATCGTGAACTCATAGGTGCGCTCATCTCCCATGACGCCGACGGATTGCACCGGGAGAAGAACCGCGAACGCCTGCCATATCTCCGTGTAGATGCCGTGCTTTCTGATCTCATCTATGAAAATATCGTCTGCCTGACGGAGAATTTCCAGTTTATCGGGAGTGACGTCTCCGAGTATCCTGACAGCCAGACCCGGTCCGGGAAATGGGTGTCGCTCTATGATCTCGTCGGCGATTCCTAGTTCACGGCCGACGTTTCTCACCTCATCCTTGAAGAGAAGGCGGAACGGCTCGATGAGTTTCAGTTTCATCACCTCCGGAAGTCCCCCGACATTGTGGTGCGTCTTGATTTTCGCGGACGGGCCCTTGTGAGACTGCGATTCGATGACGTCCGGGTAGAGCGTTCCCTGCGCCAGGTATGACACACCGCTGATCTCGTGCGCAGCTTTCTCAAAAACCTCGATGAATGTATTGCCGATTATTTTTCTTTTCTTCTCCGGATCGATGACCCCGCTGAGTCTCTTCAGGAATGTTTCCGACGCATCGAGATGGTGAAGATTCATTTCGAAATTCTGTTTGAAATACTCGACCACTTTCCGGCTTTCATCCTTGCGCATTAGTCCGTTGTCGATGTGGACTGCGTGGAGCCGATCACCGACCGCTCTCTGAATGAGGACCGCCGCGACCGCCGAGTCTACGCCGCCGCTGAGGGCGCAGATAACCTTCTCATTCCCGACGGTTTTCCTGATCTCTTCAGTCTTTTCCTCTACGAAGTTCCCCGCCTCCCAATCAGGTGTGCAGCCGCAGACTTTAAACAGGAAGTTCGAAAGAATCTGTTTTCCCTGGGAAGTGTGGACTACTTCTGGATGGAACTGCACGCCATAGATCTTCCTGGATTTTGAGCTGAACGCGGCGACCGGTGAATTGTCCGTATGCGCGATTGGAGTGAACCCGCTCGGAAGCTTTGTAACCCTGTCGGCATGACTCATCCAGACTTTCGTAACATCGCCGACGCCCGCAAGGAGATCTCTCGCGTCATCTACGACCAGCATCGCCTTCCCGAACTCCTGTCTCGCCGACCTGTCGACTTCCCCACCCAGGAGGTGCGCGACAAGCTGGAGGCCGTAACATATGCCGAGTACCGGAATGCCGGAATCAAGCACTTTCTTATCGGGGATCGGCGCGTTATCCTGGAACACGCTCGACGGCCCGCCGGAAAGAATTATTCCTTTCGGGGCGAGCTCGCGGATTTTTTCAACAGGGTAATCAAAATTCTCAACCAGACTCAGGACATTCAGCTCGCGAATCCGTCTCGCGATGAGCTGCGTGTACTGGCCGCCGAAATCGAGAATTAGGATCTTATCCATATAAAATCAAAACTTGCCCCCGCCGCTTTCACGGCTGCCCGCCGTGCAAAAGAGAAATTCCGAAATTCCTCTTCGCGTTCCGACATTTTCAGCATCATCGTGAAAAAGTCCGGAGGAATTCGATGAACCCGTCCATTTCTGCCCGCGTACGTTTTTCGGTCACCGCAACCAGGAGACCGCTCTCGCCCGGCACCAACGAAGAGACCTCGACACCCGCAAGAATTTTCTTCTGTACTCCTGCATCGATGATCTTCTTGGCCGGAACCGGCGTCGACAAAAGAAATTCGTTGAAGAACGGCTTGCGGTACTTCAATCCGAATCCAGGAATCTGCGAGACTCGTTCCGCGAGGTAATGTGCCTTCGCGCCTGACTGTTTCGCAACTTCCTGTATCCCCTGTTTCCCCAGGAGCTCCATATAAACTGTCGAGGCGAGCATCATGAGGCCTTCGTTCGTGCAAATATTCGAGGTGGCTTTCTCGCGCCTGATCTGCTGTTCGCGCGTTTGAAGAGTGAGGACAAATCCTCTTTCGCCCTTCGCGTCAACAGTTACTCCCGCCAATCTCCCGGGGAGCCTTCTTGTGAGCGCTTCCTTCACCGCGAAGATTCCAAGGAAGGGTCCGCCGAAGCTCTGCGGTATACCCAGCGGCTGGCCTTCACCGACGACCACGTCGGCACCGTACTCTCCGGGTGCCTTTAGAAACCCAAGCGATACCGGAGACGCATCGACTATGTACAGTGCGTTCTTCGAATGTGCGATGTCAGCAATTGCAAAGACATCGCTGAGCGTCCCATAAAATGACGGCTGCTGTACCATGATGGCTGCAGTCTTTTCATCTGCAACTTTCTTTATTGAATCGATATCTGCCGCTCCGTCGCGCGCGGCGACTTCCACTATCTCGAATCCCTGTCCGTGCACGTATGTCCTGACCACCTGCATGTAATACGGATGGATGGGATGCGCGGCAACCACCTTCTTCCTTCCCGTGTGTGCAACCGCCATCAGCGCCGCTTCAGCGAGCCCGCTACCGGCGTCATACAAAGATGCGTTCGACACATCCATTCCGGTCAGCCTGCATATCATCGTTTGGTATTCGTAGATCGCCTGCAGTGTCCCCTGGCTGACTTCGGCCTGGTACGGAGTATACGCCGTGTAGAATTCCGACCGGCTCAATATTGCACCGACCGCCGACGGAATGAAATGGTCATAAGCTCCGGCACCAAGAAATGAGACGGCATCCTGCGTATTGACATTCTTCGCGGCAAGCGACGCGAGATGCCTCGTCACTTCAAGCTCGCTCATCGCTTCGGGTATCTTGAGATCGCCCTTGAGTCTTACTTCCGGCGGAATATCTTTTATTAAATCGTCGAAATCTTTCACGCCGATCGCGCTCAGCATTTCCCGGCGATCGTCATCCGTATTCGGATAATAAGGCATTAGAAATTCTCCGTTGAATTCCAAATACTATCAGGATCTGTTTCGACAACGTCGGACCGATTTCCCGATGACAGATCTCTCTTCACGGATCTGAGGAGTCGTTCGGATTCCGGTACTTGGAAACTGCTTTCTTTTTTCCGCATCAGTGGCCGACCATCTCCTGGTACTTCACCGGGTCCAGGAGATTGTTCAGCTCGCTCTTGTTCGCGATCTTCACCTTCACCATCCAGCCGCCCTTATACGGATCCTTGTTGACCACTTCAGGTGAGTCCTTGAGCCCCTCGTTCACTGCGATAATCTCTCCGCTTACGGGTGCGTAAAGATCCGAAACTGTCTTCACCGCTTCGATTGTTCCGAATTGCTTTCCTTGCTCAAGTTTGGTTCCTACGGCAGGAACTTCGACGTACACGACGTCTCCGAGTTCGCCCTGCGCGTAATCAGTTATCCCAACCACACCGGTCTCGCCTTCGACGCGGATCCACTCGTGGTCTTTCGTATACTTCAGGTTTGAGGGAAACTCCATATAAATCTCCTGTTAAATATCTGAACAATCGTCAAAATAAAATTCTAAATACAAAATTCGAAATACGGGACAAACTCGAAAAAAAATCTCAAAACCCGAGGGTTTGATACTTTGGATTTATGTCATTCACATTTCTTTAGAGTTTAGAGATTAGGATTCGGGATTTCAGCTGCCTTGTGTCCCACTTTAGTCCGCAAAATTGAATGAGTCCAGGAAGTGAGTATCGAATTCGCCTTTTCTGAATCGCTCGTCTTTCATGACTTTCATATGAAACGGAATCGTCGTGGCAACGCCTTCGACGATAAATTCTTCGAGAGCACGGTACATCCGGTCGATCGCTTCGTTCCTGTTTGAGCCGAACGTGATCAGTTTTCCCACCAGCGAATCGTAATACGGTGGAATCTTATAACCGACGTATGCGTGAGAATCGATGCGGACGCCGTAACCTCCGGGCGTGTGGAAACCAGTAATCGTTCCCGGGTTGGGCCGAAAATCTTTGTAGGGATCTTCGGCGTTTATCCTGCATTCGATTGCATGGCCTGTTTGTTTCAGCTTCTTCTTCCCGACCTTCGCGCCCGCCGCAATATTGATCTGTTCTCTCACGAGGTCCATGCCCGTAACCTGTTCCGTGACGGGGTGCTCGACCTGAATCCTCGTGTTCATTTCCATGAAATAAAAATTCCTGTACTTGTCGACGAGGAACTCGATCGTTCCCGCCCCTTCGTACTTCACGCTTTTTGCGCCTTTGATGGCGGCAGCGCCCATCTTTTCACGCAGCTCGGAGTCCATCATCGGAGAAGGCGATTCCTCGATTAGTTTTTGATGCCTCCGCTGTATCGAACATTCTCGCTCGCCGAGATGAATGACTTCGCCGTGCTGGTCGCCGAAGATCTGGAACTCGATGTGTCGGGGTCCCTCGACATATTTTTCTATATAAACGCTCGGGTTGGCGAATGCGGCTTCGGCTTCTGTCCGCGCCATCTGAAATTGCTTCTCGAACTCGTCGGCGTTCCAGACGAGTCGCATTCCTTTTCCGCCGCCGCCGGCAGTTGCCTTGATTATCACAGGGTACCCGATCCCGTCGGCAATCTCTTTCGCCGATTTCATGTCTTCAATAACGCCGTCACTGCCGGGGACAACGGGCACACCCGCTTTGCGCATCGTGTCCTTGGCAAATGCTTTGTCGCCCATCGCATTGATCATCGCGGGTGATGGGCCTATGAATTTTATGCCGCTGCTCTCGCAAATCTCGGAGAACTTCGCGTTCTCCGCGAGGAATCCGTATCCTGGATGGATTGCATCCGCGTTTGTAATCTCCGCGGCAGAGATGATCCGAGGAATACTTAAGTAGCTCTCACGCCCCGGCGGCGGACCGATGCAAACTGCTTCGTCGGCGAACCGCACATGAAGCGAATCACGGTCGGCCTCCGAGTAAACGGCCACCGTCTCGATCCCCATCTCCTTGCAGGTCCTGATGATCCGGAGAGCTATCTCGCCTCTATTTGCGATCAGTATCTTCTTGAACACTCAAATCCTTCTCTAATAAAATTCTAGATACTAAGCACTAAATCGTAAACAAATTCCAAAATCGAAATTCAAACGTATCTAACTCCTGGTTTTGATATTCGGACTTCATAATTGTTAAGGGTTTGGATTTCGTATTTCGAATTTGCTCCAAGTTCCTGCAACTCTCCCAATACTCACCTAGGCCGGTTCGACCAGGAAGAGTGGCTGGTTGTACTCGACCGCCTGCCCGTTCTCCACGAGAATCTGAACGACTTTACCTGAAACTTCGGATTCGATTTCGTTCATGAGTTTCATCGCCTCGATTATACAGAGGACCGAACCCTTCTGAATGTCCGAACCTGCTTCCACATATGGGTCGGCATTTGGCGCAGGTGCGCGGTAAAAAGTGCCAACGATCGGTGAGCGGACCTCGTGGTACTTCTTTTCCGGAGCTTGTGGTGCCGTGGTGGGAGACGATGCATCCTGAGGTGCCGGATCGGATCCGGGCGGAGGCGCCTGTGGAGGCGGAGGTGCCTGCTGGTAAGGCATCGCGGCAGGATAATAGAAGGGGATCGCGCTTGAATTATGGTGAGCTTTGCTTACCCTTACCTTCTTGCCATCCTCCTCGATCTCAATCTCGTCTATCCCGCTCTCGTCCAGAAGTTTTATGAGCTTCTTGATGTAGCTAATGTCCATGTCGTCTCCGATAAAATAAGAAAGGCAGAAAGCACCGCCGCTAGCGAACCCGGGCGGATACCTCCCGACCGATTACTTCACCCGCTCCACGTACTCAGCGGTGCGCGTGTCTATCTTCAGAAGATCTCCCTCGTTGACGAATATGGGGACGTTCACTGATGCGCCAGTCTCGAGCTTCGCCGGCTTCATGACGTTGTTGACGCTGTCTCCCTTCATGCCGGGCTCCGTCTCGACGACTCGCAAGTTAACAAATATCGGGACTTCAACGCCCAGTATCTCCGTGTCGTTGAAAGCTATCTGAACGGTTTCATTCTCCTTGAGGAATCTTGCTCCTTCGCCAACAACGTCTACCGGAACGTGAATCTGTTCGAACGTCTCGTTTTCCATGAACACGAGCATTTCGCCGTCGCGATAGAGGTACTGGTAATTGCGGGTTTCGATCCTGACGATTTCGACTGCTTCGCCTGCGCGGAATCTATTTTCAATTACACGCCCGGTCTTCAGGTTCTTCATCTTGGCGCGGACAAATGCCCGCCAATTACCCGGGTTGACATGCTGAAACTCTACGATTGTCCAAAGGTCGTTGTTGTAACGGATAGTCAAACCAGCTCTAAAATCTGTTGTGCTTGCCATAAACTCCCATAAATCTTGATGTTTCGTGGATATTGCCAAAAAATATAGTTTTGGAAGCCCCAAGAATCAAGGTTGAGCGGAGAGGCTGAAAAGTGGGACGCCTCGCCGTGATGGACGGAGTCCGGACAAACGGATTTCTTTTACACAAAACTGACAGCTGAATGACATCCTGATCTGCGCAGCGAGCTAAGATACCGATGTCAATTATGAAAAACACATTGAGGTACTCCCTGAAGTCGGTCATGAAGCAGCCGGTCAGGACCCTGTTCACGATCGGGTCAGGCAGTCTTTGCGCCACGTTAATGCTCTTCCTTCTCTCTGTGTATCGCGGCGTAGAGGTGGGTTCAATGACTTACATAAATCGAAACAGCGCTGACCTCTGGGTCCTCCAGGACGGGGTCACAAACATAATGCGCGGGTCGTCGGTCCTCTTTTCGACAATGGGTGAGAAGCTGAAGAAGATCGACGGTGTCGATACCGTCGAACCCGTCTTGTACGTCCTCGGACAGGCGAGGGCAAACGGACACACCTCCACAATAGAAATCGCCGGATACCTGGCACCTGACAAGCGCGGCGGTCCGCCCGGCATTGTATCCGGCAGACGCGTAAAACAATCGGGCGAGATCGTTCTTGACCGCTCGTTCGCGGACAAATGCAACATACGAATTGGGGATTACGTGACGATCCACAAGGAAAATCTGAAGGTCGTCGGGATTTCCTCAGGCACGAACATGTTCGTGATCCAGTATGCTTTCACGACACTCGCGCAAGCACAGGAGATACTTGGATATCCGGGCATCGTATCGTGTTATTTAGTGTCTGTGTCGAAATCGAACGACATCGATTCGGTAGTCACCCGCATCAAGAAGACAATCCCGGGAATCGAAGTCTACACGCAGGGAGAATTCACGAGAAACAATCTAAATGAAATGCGCGCGGGTTTCCTTCCGATACTCTGGATCATTGCATTCATCTCGGCGTTTGTGCTGGGCACGATACTCACTGCAATTCTCACAATGAATATTACCGAAAACCGCAGGAGTTTCGCTGTCATGATGGCTTTAGGTTCACCCTCAAATTTTCTACCCCGATTTATAACCGGTCAAGCTCTTGTCCTCTCGCTTTGCGGGAGTCTTTCGACACTCGTTTTCTTTTTTCCGCTCATGACAATTCTCGAGAGTCTATTTCCGGAGCTCACTACCGAAACAAATCTCCAGCAGATCATCCTGGTACAGGCCATTTCAATCGCAGTTGGTTATATAAGTGCGATCATATCCATCCGTCGAATCAGAAAAATTTATCCTTCGGAGGCATTCACATGAGAGTCAACGACCCAACTGAAGTCGTCCTGATGGAAAGGGTTTCCAAAACATACCCGGAGGATCACCACAAAATCAACGCAGTGATCGAGACATCGGCGGTTTTCCGCAGAGGACAACTTTCGCTTATCCTGGGTCCAAGTGGGAGCGGGAAAACAACATTGCTGATGCTCATTGCAGGATTTGTGAAACCTACATCGGGAACAATTCGAATCAATGGGACAGATCTTGCAAGTGTCGATCGCAAAAGCGTGCAAGCTTTCAGGGCAGAAAAGATCGGGTTCATATTCCAGAATTTTCTTCTCCTCGATTGGTTGACCGTGGTCGAGAATGTCGCCCTCCCATCGGAGTTTTTAGGAGAGAGCGGCATCTCGACAAAATGGAATGCGCGAGCGGCTCTTGAAAAAGTCGGCGCCGGTCATCTGGCCGGCCGCTATCCCACGAACCTGAGTCAGGGGGAGAAACAGCGAGTCGCGATCGCCCGCGCATCTGTGAACACGCCGTCTCTTCTCCTCGCAGACGAACCGACAGCATCTCTTGATTCCGCGCAGGGATTCGGCATAATAAAAATTCTCCATTCGATCGCGAAAACGGATAACCGCTGCGTCATTGTCGCGAGCCACGATCTGAGACTTACAGAATACGCCGATGTGGTTTTCAGGCTCGAGGACGGAAGATTGCGCGCTATCGATGTGGACCGATCCGCCAAAACTTTTACGGATCGCTTACAAATCGGTGACACGGAAGTAGTCGACAGGAATCAAATTGAAGCGTAATGAAAACGAGATTCCAGAAAATCGAATCAAGATCTACAAACGAGGAAAGTCATGGATACAATACTGAAGTCATCAGCAACATACCTGCTCCTGGCAGCCGGTGGAGCAGCGGTTCTTGGCGGAATTCTTTTCAGAGCAGTGAAGGCATTGTTGAAATCCGGCGCGGGTGCGTTTCTCCGATATGAATGAGGGCGTGACTTCGATGAACACAAATCCAAGAAACGTGAGAAAACAAGGTCACAAGTCTTTGATTGCAGCCGTGCGGTCGGTTTTTCTTCTCGTGGTCCTTTTGCAGGTTTCTCAGGCTCAGTGGTATGTGAACAACTCGAACTACAATGAAGCGCCCTTCAAAGTCGGAGAGCAACTGCAGTTCAAAGTGAAGTGGGGATTTGTCCGACTCGGTAGTGTTTTCATGTATCAGGAGCGAGTGAGTCAGCAAGACCCGCAGCTGTACAGGCTCGTCGCACGAGCCCGCTCCGCTGCCGGACTCCCGTTCGTGAACGTGGACCTGATTAACCGGGCGACACTCTCCTCACATAATCCCCGAAACTGCGATTTCAGATTCATAGACAACAGCAGCGCAAGAAGCGGTGCGGATTTCTCCTATGATTCTTGCACGAGCATCGAAACGATGACAGGCATAGACGACGGCAAAGACACAACCACCACAAAAATTTATTGCGAAGAGCAATGCTTCGACGCGCTCGGATTTATGATGTTTGTCCGAGCCCTATCAGGTTCAGGATATCGGCTAACTGTTCCGCTCATCATGCAAAATTGCCTGAAGAAGACTCAGATAATCTTCCATAAAGAAATCGAGAAGATAACTATCGGACTGTCCGACGAACCGGTTCTTGCACACAGATTTGAAACAACCGGAGACTGGTCCGACTCTCATTCCGCGGGGATGAATGGAAAGATGACCGGCTGGACAAGTGCCGACTCTGCGGCTGTACCGCTCCTCGTCGAGATGAAGATTGCAGTCGGGAGTGTCAGGGTTGAGCTTGAGTCTTTCACGCGTGAGGGCTGGGTCCCACCAGTCGCATCGAGGTCCACCGACACAATCGCGATCGTAAGGAGAGGCGAAAAATGACTGTACTGGTAACCGGCGCGACAGGATTCATCGGGAGACACCTTGTGAGAACCCTTGTCGAGCGCGGCGAAAAAGTGAGGGCATTATGCAGACCGACGTCCGACACGTCTGAACTTCGTCGGATCGGCGCGGCGATTTGCTACGGCGATCTCCTGAACCCTGAAAGTCTCTACGCGGCAGCTCACAGATGCAAGCGCGTATATCATCTCGCGGCGTACGCAAGGAACTGGTCGCGTGACAAATCTGATTTTTCGAGAATGAACGTCGACGGGTTCGCGAACATCATAAGGGCCTCAATGCGAGCCGGAGTGGACAGAGTCTTGCACACATCTACGATCATGACAATCGGACCGTCCAACGGGTCCCCCGTCATTGAAAGCACCGTCCGCCATGGACAACTTCTGACCGACTATGAGAAATCAAAAGCTGAAGCCGACAAGGTTGCTTCTGAGTACGGCAGCAGCGGACTCGAATTGGTGACCGTGCATCCGACCCGTGTCTTCGGACCGGGTCTATTGACCGAAGCGAATTCCGCGACAAAACTAATTGCACTTTACATGACCGGGAAATGGCGTGTCGTTCCGGGTGACGGGAACGCGATCGGGAATTACGCATTCGTCGACGATGTCGTAAAAGGTCTGGTGCTCGCAATGGAAAACGGGATATCGGGAAGCCGCTACATACTCGGTGGAGAAAACATATCATACGACGCTTTCTTCAATCTCGTTTCAGAAATCACCGGCAGGAAATATTTCCTGATTCATGTTCCGGCCACCATTTCGGTCGCGATCGCTTATTGCGAACTGACGAGAGCAAAATTATTCAACGGTTATCCGAGGATAACGCCGGAATGGGCAAAGACATTTTTGCTCGACTGGGCGTCCTCAAGCGAGAAAGCACATCATGAACTTGGATACACGATCACCCCGCTGAAGCAAGGACTCGAGGCGACTGTCGATTGGATAAATCACAACTGGACTTACATCACGGCAAATTTATGACATACAAATCTGAAATCGCCCGCTTAAAAACCTTCACGGGCTCCGACGATTTCAAACCCTCGGTGATTTTGATCCTGGCGGCGCTAGTTCCTGCAGCCCACAAATATTTCATGTGGCTTGGGACTCATTCGTCCTCAGGAAATATTCTCGGCATCAGGTCCGACGTGGCTGTCATGTTCGCCGGTTTGTTTATTTTGTTCGGCGTAATGCCGGCTCTGATTATCCGTTACCTTTTCCACGAAGGATTAAGAGAATACGGAATCACGGCAGGCAATTGGAGAGATGGTGCCATGACTGTGTTGATCCTCTTTCCGTTGATAGCTCTCCTGCTCCTTTACCCTTCTTCCTTCAATCCGGAAATGCGGATGGCGTTCCCTTACGACAAGTCCGCCGGGAATTCCCTACATGCCTTCGCAAGATTCGAATCGTTACGCGGGATTTTCTTTTACCCCGCATGGGAGTTTTTCTTCTGGGGATTCCTTCTGTTCGGCCTCCGCCGGAGTGTCGGAGACAACCTGGCAATTTGCATCCAGACAATCCCGTCCTGCATGTGGCACATCGGTGGTCCGGGGGGCGAGCTCTTCGCTTCCATCGCAGGCGGCATCCTCTTCGGCATGATGGCGCTCCGCACAAAGTCTATCCTCTGGCCGTTCATTCTTCATTTCTTGATCGGCGTAACAACCGACTTTTTCGTGGTCATCAGTAGCGTGAGGATCGGCTGACCATGCAGAATCTTGATTACGATACACAGGGCGGTTTGAAAACGGTCGCGGTTTTGGGAAGCGGATTCCTGTTCCTCCTTACTGTGCTCGCACTCCTTGCCGGGACAAGAATCGAAAATCATGACGCGCTCCTGCACAAACTGTTGGCGGCGGATGCGCTCTGCATCTGCAGCTACTGGATGCTGTCTCGTCTCCCGGAAAAGTACTCAATCACTCCGCTCATCGTCGCGACGATCGGACTATACGGTTTCGCCTATCAAATGGTCGGCGAGATGCAGCACATCTTCTTTAGAGGCTGGCTCGATAGTTCCCTCGCCGCATTTGAAAGAAGTTTGATGGGCGATGAGCCCTCAGTGTATCTCCAAAAATTTATGTCACCGGCATTGACCGAAGGCTTGATGTTCGCATATGTAATTTACGGGCTCTTGATATTTACGACTGCCTTTGCGTGTTACATGAAATCGGGCAGACCCGCCGCGCTTGATTATCTTGTCGCAATATCTCTGGCAAATATTCTGTGTGACATCGGGTTCGTCACATTCCCGGTTGCCGGGCCGCTCCGCTTCGACCCGAACCAGTATTCGGTACCGCTGCAGGGAGGCTTCTTCACCGCTTGCGGCGAATGGGTGAGAGTGAACCTGCACCTCCCCGGCGAAAGTCTCCCGAGCGCTCATTGTGCTGTAGCAGCGGCAATGATGATGTTGTCATTCAAATACAACAAGAAATATTTCTTCCTTGTCGCGCCGATTCTGCTTGCTGTCTTCCCGGCAACTGTCTACTGCAGGTACCACTACGCTGCGGACATGCTTACAGGGATAATTGTCGGTATTGTCGCTGTCTATCTTTCTCCCGTCGTTGCAACTGCCGTCAAAAGAATCTTCGCATTTGAATTCAAAGACTCCACTTATAAAGAAACTCTTGGAGAGACTTAAAAGAACGCGAGGAAGCGAAAATGAAAACAATCGTGACAGGAGGAACGGGGTTCATCGGAACTCACCTCATCAATCGCCTTCACGAGTGCGGCCACGACATCACCTGCCTGGCTAAGGACCGCGCGAATGCCGCAAGGTTTGAAGAGTCCGGCGTGAAACTGGTCGAATGCGATCTGAACGAGCCGAGTACATACCAACGCCACCTAGACGGTGCGGAAATGATCTTTCACCTGGCCGGAGTTACTAGAGCAAAAAGAACCAACGACTATTACGAAGGCAATTATCTGGCTACGAAACATTTCGTCGAAGCTTGCTTAAAGTCGCCGCATCTGAAAAGGTTCATATGCATCAGCAGTCTTACAGCAATAGGACCTCGTCGTAACGGAGAAGAAATCACCGAGTCAGCCGAGTATCACCCCGTCTCGCATTATGGTAAGAGCAAAATGATGGCTGAACTCGAAGTGCTGCGGGCGGCGGACAGGCTGCCCGCCACAGTCATCAGACCCGCTGCCGTGTATGGACCCGGAGACAGGGACCTCTACCAATATTACAAGACGATCAGGCTTCACATAGGACTGATCTTCGGCAGAACCAGGAAATACCTGAACATGGTTTACGTCTCAGATCTTGTTGATGGTATCATCCTTGCGGCAGGAAGCAATCTGGCCGAGGGAGAAATCTTCCTTCTCGGCAGCGACAAAAATTACTCGACAGAAGAAATATGCAACACGATCGCGCTCGTCGAGCACGTTCACCCGGTGAAGGTCCGGATTCCTGAATACATGGGTTACGTAGTTGGAGCCGTGGCAGGTGCTGTCGGCAAATGCACTGGCGCAGCAACTCTCTTCAACGTGCAAAAGGCGAGAGAAGCAGCGCAGACCGCATGGACATGTTCGATTGAAAAAGCCCGGCGGATCCTGGATTTCCAGCCAAAAATTCCACTCGACGAGGGAATCGCCATGACATATGACTGGTACAGGAAAAACGGCTGGCTCCCGAGCTAAGCCGCATCGGAGATTTCCGGTACGGCGGCGCAGGGCTCGTTCATCTATAATCCAAAAGGAGTCAAGTCGCCGATGGTCTTTACAATTCTTTTACAAGAATCAGAATTTCTTGTGACATGTCATTGAAACCTGGTCGATAGAATTACAATTGATGAGAGCAACCAGGATATATACGCGTGAACTCTCGAATAATTCTCGTGCAAATATTTCATACCAACCAATTGAAATAGGGGGAATCATGATTATCAAAACCGCAATGCGGCTCGCGCTGGTTATCGCGATGTCATGGATCACTGCTGTGGCCCAGACGGACACGATAACAATCATCCATGTGAACGATTCGCATTCGAACCTCTCACCTCTCGGCCCTCGGGACGCCAGTCTTCATGGCACGGTCGGTGGTATTGCGAGAGTCGCCACAGTCCTGAAGAACGCCAGGGAGACCGAACCGAATGTAATGTTCCTTCATGCGGGCGATTTCTCCATAGGCGACGTTTATTTTAATGCTTACCTTGGAATGCCGGAGCTGTCGATCCTGCAGCAACTTGGCCTTGATGCGATGACGGTGGGAAATCACGAGTTCGATCTCACGCCGGATGTTTTCGCTTTCGAGCTCTCCTCAGTATTTGACACCTCGGCGGCATTTCCTGTTCTCTCCGCTAACCTGGTTTATCCGCCGGACACACTTCAAGCCCTTCACAAGTACGTGAAGCCTTACACGATTAAGACTCTCGGAGGACTAAAGGTCGGAATCATCGGTCTCACCACTCCTGAGACGAATCTGCTTTCGCTCCCGGCACCCGTCTTTGTCGACACGAACTTCATCCAGACGGCAGCGGCGTATGTCGATACGTTGAAGAACAAAGGGTGCGGAGTCGTAATTCTTCTGTCTCATCTCGGGCTGGCATTCGACGAGGCAGTGGCCTCTTACGTCCCCGGGATAGACGTGATCGTCGGCGGCCATGACCATTATGTTCTGACGCAGCCGGTACCGGTGGTCAATCCGTCGTCGGATACGACATGGATCGTGCAGGCAGGCGCGTTTTATGAATACGCGGGGAAACTCCGCCTGCGCATCACTTCCGGGAGGGCGCACCTTCTTGATTATCAGCTGATCCATCTCGATAACACTATCCCCGAAGATCAAACCATCTCGGCAATCGTCGACGGCCTCGACGCCGGAATGCAATCCGTGGTCGGCCAGGATATTTATAATATGATTTTCAACAAGACGAGTTACGTGAAGAGCGATTTCACCGAGGTCGCGGATTCCCTATCGAATCCCGGACTGCACGACACCCCTGTCGGCGATCTAGTGACGGACGCTTTTCGTGCGCTCACGGGAACAGACATCGCGATTACCGCGGGCGGATCGACGGCTCAGCCTCTGCATCATGGACCGGTCACCGGGCAGGACATTTATAGAATGATAAGTTACGGCTACAACACGGATAACGGTTTCGGTTACCGGCTTGCGACATTTAAACTCTCCGGCGAAGATCTGATAAAAGGTCTCGAGTACACTCTCGGGACAATAGAAGCGAACGACGAGTTCTTCATGCAGGTTTCCGGAATGAGATATTCGTACGTTGCAGGTCAAAATCCCGGTCAGCGTGTGTACTCGGTAAACGTCGGCGGTGCTGCGATCAATCCAACCAAGATGTACACCGTCACTTCAAATGAATTTGTTCTTGGAATGATATCAGGTGTCATCGCACCGCAAATGGGAATGACCGTCGTGGATCCTCACGTCATGCCTGACACGACAGAATTCCAGGCAGTATACGCCTACGCCGCAGCTGCAGACACGCTCGTGCCGGCGGCCCGCCGCAGAGTTATCGAAGGCCCTGTCGACGGGGTTCCGGTGAGCGGAAAATACCTTCCGAAGACTTTCTCGCTGAATCAGAATTACCCGAATCCATTCAACCCTTCAACGACGATCAGTTTTTCGCTTCCTGAAAAATCATTCGTGACGCTCAAAGTGTATAATGTTCTGGGCGTGGAAATGGCAACTCTGGCCGAAAGTGTTTTTGCTCCCGGAGATCACTCAGTAATATGGAACGCTGATCGGTTCCCGAGCGGCGTTTACTTCTGCCGTATCGAAGCCGGGCGCTTCCAGGCGGTTAAGAAAATGATGTTTGTAAAATAAGTTATATTCCCTTGTGCCCGTCCTTAAGCGATCGACCCGTGGGCGGGCACAATCTGGCTTCTGGTTCTGGGAACGGAATCGAGAATATGAAATGAACCGACGATCTATTTTAATTTTGCTCCCGATACTTGTCTTGCTATCCAGCAAATACTCTTTCGCCGCAGACACTCTTGGGACGTCTTCCGATTACGTGCGGGGTTGGGCAAGTCTCGGAGTTGGGGATGGAAGCTGGAGGGGCGCACTCGCGGTAACTGTGGGCGCGAGCCTTTCAGCCGAAATCGAAGAACAACTTTTCACTGTGAGATTTCTCTACACAAATGAATTTCGACTGAATATCTTCGGCGAGACCCGCCCTGACAATAAAATCTGGGAGTTAGGTTTTCTCTACGGAAGGATTGCAAGAGCAAGCTACGGCTCGGCTTCTATTTCGGCGGGTCTCGGAGTCTCATCTGCGGCTCTGTACTCCGAACCATACTTCCATCCAGCCACGTACCAGTATTCATACGATACGGACAAGCACTTCGGTGTCGGGCTGCCCGCGGAAGCGCGTTTGTCGTGGACGCCGACGAATTTCCTGGGTATTGGACTCTGTGCGTTCGGGGAATACGGCTTCGGCTCGGCGAGATCGTTCGCGGGCGTGATGCTGATTCTTCAGTTCGGTGACTTCGGGAATTGAAAGCCCCTTAACGCTGATCGCGGGACGTGGAACTCGTGAGATAATCCTCTCTGGTAACCCTGTACAAAACATGTTTTCTGAGCGGGCTCTCCAATTCGACTTGAGGATGATTGAATTCCCCCATCTTTTTCATCCCGATCTTAACCATAACTTTTTCGGACCGCTTGTTTAATGTTGAGGTGAATGAGTAGATCTCCTTGAAGCCGATGACTTCGAAGCCATGCTTGAGGCAAGCCTTCGCGCCTTCGGTTGCATATCCTTTCCCCCACATATTCTTCGTCAGCCTCCACGCTATTTCGACGCAAGGTGTGAGGTAACTTGGAAAAGTCGCGTCGTTGAATCCGATGTAGCCGGCGAATTGCCCTCCATCTTTTACCTCCATTGCCCAGAATCCATAACCCTTTTTCGAGATCCGGTCTATAACTCCGTCCAGGAACTCATCGCTTTCGTTGACAGTCAGCGTCTTGGGAAAATATTCCATGACTTGCGGATCAGAATTCATCACCCTGAATGTCTCTCTGTCTTTTTCTTCCCATAATCTCAGACAGAGTCGTTGCGTTTCAATTATGCAATTCATTCTATAATCCCGATTCCCCTTTCACTGGTCTCTGAAATTCTAAATCAAAACGAAAGTTGTAAGTTCCATGTTCCTTGGGAAGAATGCCGGAGAATTTTTCTGAAGAGTGTGACAACGTTTTCTGATTGTTCACGGATGATTATATCACTGTCACAGAGAAAGTGAATCAATATATCTGTGCTCAATCAGCACAGGAATTAGATTAAATTTCTTTCTTGAAATCTCATTTAACCAAAAGCATTTTCCTGGCAGAAATAAATTTCGCCGTCTGCATCCTGCAAAAATAGACTCCACTTGGCAGATTACCGGCGTTGAACACGACCGACTTATCGCCCGGTCCCAATTCCGCGTCAACTAGTGTCGCCATCTTCCTTCCGAGTATGTCATAGACGTTAATGCTTACGTGTGTCGTCGTTTTGTTGAATGACTCTCCATTGAGTGGCACTTCATACGCTATCGTGGTGCTAGCGTTGAAAGGATTTGGATAGTTTTGGGAAAGTCGAAAGGAGAGGTATGGCAGAGCCGAAGCCTCTCCAATGGAGTACGGATAGCTCTCAATTCCGTCGCTATCAACTGCGCTTATCCAGTAATAGAAGGGCATTCCATGCGGGACTGTGCTGTCAATATAGGTGGTGACGGTCCCGGCGACTGAGTCAATCAGTTGAGCGTTAGTCAACTCGTCCGAATTGCTCCTATAAATCCGGTACGCTTTCAATTCGGAATCCACAGTCGGCTGCCATATGAACTTAATGGCACCTACAACTCCTGGAAAGTAAACAGGTCCACTCGGAATAGGTGGCGCGAGACCAATGTCGATCTCGTAGACTCTACATCCACCTATCCCCGCCATATCGACAGCCCACAGATAACCTTTCGCAATCGTCAACCCTGACAACAATCCTCCGTATGAAGGAAACTCACGAAGGATATTTCCAGTCGTGTCGATTTCAAAAATGTACTTGTAATAATCGTCGCAGTACCAGAGATGACCGCGATCGTAAACGATTCCGTTAACGCTTCCCGTTGGAGAATGAATGGAATCGATAATCGCACCCGTGTTCGGATTCAATTTGTAGATCATGCTCTTCTGTCCCACTGGTGAAGTCCCGCAGACGTTGTTCCCGTAGTAGATACTTCTTCCGTCCCAAGCTATCCCGGACCAATAGCAGGAGTATACTGCGGGGTAATGAACGGAGATCCCACCCGATGACGATAGCCTTACCAGACTGAAATCTTGATAGGTTGGATAGTCGGTCAGAGCCCACAGATTGCTCCCATCCCAGGCGATCCCAGCCATCCAGGTTCCAGGCGCACGGATCGAATCGACTATTTGGTGCGTCCAGATATTCATCTTATAGATTCTCTGAGGACCGCTAGCCAGTGCGTAATTCGGGATCCAAAGCGAAGAACCGTCAGTGCACAATCCGCTTGGCTCGGGGATGGGAACCACAAAGTTGTCTACCACCGTTCCTACTGTGCTACCATCAGGTCTATCTATCCCTTTGGTATTGTTGCTACTGTCGCAAAATGACGAGAGCATCCCTATACCTTTGCCGAGGCGCTGAGAAGAAATCCCTTGGCCATAAACCACGGATAACTGACCAATGCCGAAAAGACATATGCCCAGAATCAAACCAAACTTCAAGACCATGCCTTTCGTTCTGTCATTTAGCCTGTCCTTTATCGTGTAGCGATTCGATGTTAGTGATCTGGTCAGGTATTGACAACGTAGTGCAAGCGTTCAATGCTTAGCATGCAGTCATCGATGTCGAGCGTCATGGCGCAGTGTTATGCAACGCGCGTGTCGGTGATTTACGCGGTTCATTGTAGCGTGTCAACTATAAATGTCTTTCTGTTAACACCATTGATTATTGTAAGTAATCCGTTCAGCGGATCGAACATCACATGCCACCTCCGCTCTCGGGATCGATCGATTAATTGCTCGTCGTACTCCCAAATGAGTTCACCCCGTTCATTGAATACACAGCAGTTGTTTACATAGTCAGGATCATTATAGGCACCACAATCAAACACGATCAGCTTATCTTTGTAGGCTTGGAAGCCATCCCTCTCGCATGGATGTAAAGCATTGAGAGGCTCCCTGTGTAATTCGACTCCAGAATCTGATAAGGTTAACAAACATAGGGAGTCCATATCCGAACCTATCGTCGTGTAATAGTATTTGCCGCTTGATGAATAAGCCTCAAGCATCTCAAACGAATCCCCAAGAAATCCGGTGCGAGAGTTCCAAATTCCTTTGAGGTTTCCCCTTTCGCTGAAGAAACTGACTTTAGTCCCTACTGTAATCGCAACATCTCCAATATTGGAGACTATAGGCATATCAGAGAGCTCGTCGAGACTTTTGTTCCAAATTGATTTACCGTCGCGATGATGTAGGTCTACCCTTTGGACTCCACACGGCACGTCATCGCACCACTTTCCCGTCACCGTTACGAAATATTGACCATTCTCGGAGGATGTTGTGTCCGAATATCGAAGAGGAACCACCTCTTGGCACAGTAATGGCCGGTAACCTGTAATCGACAGAAAAAGGATTGTTGATATTCTGATTAGTATTCCTATCTCAGTCCTGAAACGTACAGCGCGTGTCGCATAGCGTCTACCAAAAAAATCCTGCGGTGCATTCGCGACTTTTCCATGAGCAGTGGCACATGGTGGAGTTCACCCCGAAAAGTGGACAAGGAGTTAAGCCACAGTTGATAGTTCATTTTCAAAAGCCACAGGTGATTTGTAACCGAGTGCGGAGTGGCGACGAACCCGGTTGTAGAATATCTCGAGATACTCAAAAAGTCTC
>DATCTN010000022.1 GCA_036567965.1 Candidatus Kryptoniota bacterium | reverse complement strand
TCGGGAATCCATGGTTGAGAATGGAGATAGATTCCCGCTAAGAGCACGTCCCCACGATCCGGCCGCCGATCCTGCGGTCGGACGGGAATGACAGTAAGAGAATTTGTCAATGTCACTTCACTTTGAAAGTAGCCCACTGCTGGGAATTACGTAACCTTGATTAGATAACCCGCAACTGTTAATTTAATGATGATTGAAGGCGTCTAACCACCAATGACAAAAGAACTTACTCAAAGAGAAAAAGAGGTACTTCGCGAAGTTGTACACAACTTCATACTCACCGCGATGCCTGTGGGTTCGAAGTATATTTCGCAAAAAGAAGACATGAGACTTAGCCCGGCAACTATCCGGCACGTGATGTCTCAGCTGGAGGAGTACGGATATCTCGGTCACCCGCACACATCTGCCGGAAGAGTACCAACTGATGAGGGCTACAGGCTTTATATTGACTCTTTGATTGCGTATGACACTATTCATGAATCGGAACGCGTGGAAATTGCATCGGGGTTGAGCGGCTCCCTCGATTCAAGTGATCTCCTGAACGAAGCTTCAAAGCTCCTCGGGAAAGTGTCCAGACAATTAAGTCTGGTTTCCGCCCCTTATCTGGGTGACGCGCTCCTCACGAAGATCGATTTGGTCTCTTTGAATTCCGCCAAGATTCTGGTTGTTATCTCACTCGAGTCCGGTTTGATAAAGACGATTGTCCTTGAGGTGGAATCGCAAGTCAGTCCTCAGAAACTAAGCAAGGTGAGTTCCCTTCTTAACGAACGCCTCGGCGGCTTGAAGCTCTCCGAAATCCGTGAGACCATAAGCGAGCGTGTTGGAGATTACGCGGACGAAGCGCTCGTAAGCAGGTTCACAAAGATGAGTGAGAGGATTTTCACTGTGGCTACCGAGACTGAGAAGTTTCACATCGGGATGCCTCAGGAAATCCTTTCTCATCCGGAATTTGAACTTCCTGAAAACATCAGGGGAATCCTCGAGATACTCGGAGATGAGAATGTGATTCTCCATATTCTAGAAAAGGGAGAATCGAACGAGCAGGTTACGGTAAAGGTTGGAAAAGAAAATGCGGACGAGAAGCTTAAAGACTACAGCTTGATTACCGCAAGGTATGAAGTTGGAGGGATCAAAGGTACGGTTGGCGTCGTGGGACCGAGGAGGATGCAGTACTCCAGATTAATACCGCTTGTCGATTTTGTTGCAAAAGTAATTTCAAATAAACTAGGTTCATAAAAACGCAATGCAAGATTCACGCGATCAAAAATACAACGGTAAGAAAGAAGCCGAAGAGAGTTTGAACGGGAACCAGGAAGGGTCCGCGAAGCGGGGCGAGTTTTCTGATGCCGCCGACGCTGAACATGAAATCCAAAACGATCTGGACTCGCTTCAAAAGCAGCTGGTCGATTCGGAAAAGCTTCTCGGTTCATATAAAGATCAGCTCCTGAGACTGGCGGCCGAGTTCGAAAATTACAGGAAGCGTACCGAGCTCGATAAGGCTGACTTCATAAAGTTCTCAAATGAAAGGATCATAAAAGATCTTCTGCCAATCCTCGACGATTTTGGACGGGCCCTTGCCACCGGGAAGAAGAATTCCGATTTAGAGTCATTCTATAAGGGCATCGAGCTGATCTACCAGAAATTTTCGAAAACGCTCGAAGAAAAGGGACTCCGGGCGATAGAGTCGGTCGGAAAAGAGTTCGATGTATCGTACCATGATGTCCTCATGCAGGTCCCAAGACCGGACGTCAAGCCGCATACGATCGTGGAAGAAGTCGAGCGCGGATACACCCTTCACGGAAAAGTGATCAAACACGCGAAGGTGATCATAGCGGCTGAAGTTCAGGACAAGACCGATTCTGAAGAGGACGAATAATGCGGTTAGGGGAGTAAGATGGCAAAAAGAGATTACTACGAGATTCTGGGAGTTGACAGAGGCTCGTCCGTTGACGATATAAAGAAGGCGTACCGAAAGCTAGCGATGGAGCATCACCCGGACCGTAATCCGGGCAACAAAGAAGCTGAAGAGAAGTTCAAGGAAGCGACCGAAGCTTACGAAGTCTTGAGCGATCAGGACAAGCGGTCGCGGTACGACAGGTTCGGTCACGAAGGTGTCAGGCGAGGCGCGGACTTCCACGACTGGACAAATTCAAACGCGAACGACATATTCACCGTCTTCAACGACATTTTCGGCGGCGGATTCGGAGGATCTATCTTCGATGACTTATTTGGCGGCGGCACCCGCAGCAGAACACGCGGCGGCAGCAGCGTTGGAGAAAGAGGCAGCGACCTCAAGATTTCGGTGAAGCTCACCCTTGAAGAAATCGCCACAGGAGTTGAGAAGAAGATAAAGATCAGGCGGCAGGAGAAGTGCCAAACTTGCGACGGCACCGGCGCAAAGAGCGGATTGGGAACGACAACGTGTCCGACCTGCGGCGGAAGTGGAGAGATACGCAGAGGTACCAGAACGATGTTCGGCCAGTTTGTAAACATTGTTCAGTGCTCCACTTGCGGAGGGAGCGGCAGGATTGTAAAGGATCCCTGCCCAACCTGTAGCGGGGCGGGAAGAGTGATCGGCGAATCCACCATCAAAGTGAAAATACCTGCCGGTGTCAGCGACGGGAACTATCTTACCTTGCGTGGAGAAGGAAACGCCGGCAAAAGGGGCGGACCAAGCGGAGACCTGATCGTAATCGTCGAGGAGGCACAGCACGCGCACTTCAAACGCAACGGTGACGATGTGGTATTCGAGCTCGACCTCAGCTATCCCGAAGCAGCTCTCGGAAGCGAAGTCGAAGTCCCCACACTGAGCGGGCGGGCAAAACTGAAAATAGATCCGGGCGTCCAGTCGGGCAAGATCCTCAGGATGCGTGAAAAAGGTCTACCGCATCTGAACAGCTACGGTCGAGGCGATCAGCTCGTGGAGATCAATATTTACACCCCCACCAAGCTTAGTCAGAGAGAGAAGGAATTACTGAAAGAGTTAGCACAGTCTACCAACGTCAAGCCTCCTTCCAGAAACGGAAATAGCTCCAAATAGATTCGGGACAGTCTTCGGAAGTTACGTCGGCAAGTTGAATTTTGCCGAGTGTTTCTCAATATTTCTAGAAAGCGCGACCGTAGAACAGAATTGCTAATCAAGCTAACGAGGATAGTCCAGGAAAAGCTGGGTCTGACAAAAAGTGAGGCCGGCATAATCCTATTTCTTTCATTCGGGCTCTTATTGGGTGGGACCGCAAAAATTTTGAATCTCGACAAGCCGACCGCAAAGTACGATTTTAAATCTTCAGACTCTTTTTTTTCATCCGCTTCCGCAAAAATAGATTCAATCATCGCGGCAGATGAAGACACAACCCGTCCGGCGAGACGGGCAGGCAAGAAGACTTCCCTTTCGCCCAGTTCACCGATCGACATCAACAAGGCATCGGCCGAGGAGTTGATTCTCCTTCCCGGTGTCGGCAAGGTAACTGCAGGAAGGATCGTCGACTATCGCAAGACGGTCGGCAAATTCAAATCGATAGACGACTTGTTGAACGTCAAAGGGATAGGACAGGCGAAATTTGCAAAGTTGAAACCATACGTGAGAGTACTTTGAAAGATCCATATCGAATAGTACTCGGCATCGATCTCGGAAGAGATTATCTTCGCGCAGCTGAAGTCGAGCACAGGGATGAGGCATTTTTCGTATCCAGGATCTGTGACCGAAAGATCAGCGGCATTGGTGTGGACGAGCTGGTCAGGGAACTTTCAGCATTTGTAAATGAAGAAGGGATCCTCAGCCGGGTCGCATCGGTGGCGCTTGATACAACACTTTTCGAGCGAGACACCATCACAGTCGATTCCGACCTGAACCAGGAGGAAATCTCAAACCTCCTCAAGTCCGAGATCAGCTTCCACCACAACTTTCAAGAAGTGGACTACCGTCCAGCGTATCAGGTTCTCAGGTCAACCGACGAAGGGCACAACGAGATTTTCTACGCGGCGATTGATAAAGGCATTCTGGTTGCAGTGAAGGACGCGTGCACGCGGTGCGGACTCGCGCTCCAGTTTGTAGATCTTGACCACTCGTGTACGGAAGTAGCGATAATCAAGCTCGCTCAACAAATGAAGAATTTTATTGTTGTGACTGTCAAAGAAGGCCAGGTAGAAGGAAGTTTTTGCAGTGAGGGCCAGCGCACTTACTACAAATACACTTATTATTCCGGTGAGCCATTTTATTTCATCACAAAAATGGCGCAGGACCTTGAATCGTTGGCAGACAAGTACGCTGAGAAGTTCATTGTCTCCGGACACAAAGCCGACTCGTTCATGATCGATCTCCTGAAGAAGAGTTCCGACTCGCGGTTCGAGCTTTTCTCACTGGGAGAAAAAATACTGCTTTCGCCTCTTGTGGCATCTAACGAAGACATGGCGGCGTCGCCTCACCATTTCGCGTCCGTAATCGGCGCCGCTCTGAAATAACACAGATGAGAATCACGGGCGGCCGGCTCCGGAGTAGAAAAATCATTTCGATCCGGTCCCAAAATCTAAGACCCGCTACTGACAGACTTCGGGTAACAATGTTCAATATTCTCGCTAACATGATCGACCTGACTGGAGGGGTTGCTCTCGATCTGTATGCTGGCACGGGATGTGTTGGGTTCGAAGCGATAAGCAGAGGCGCAGCCAGGGTTGTGTTCGTGGAAAGCGACAGGAACACTGCAGAATTGATTTCCCGGAATGCGCACGAGCTTGGCGTCGAAAACGCCTGTGAAATCGTACGGATGAAGGCCGAAGAATTCGTGAAACAATGCAGCGAGAAGTTCGACGTGGCATATGTCGATCCCCCCTACAAAATAAACAACGCGACTTGCGACATAATCGATGATATCATATCGAGGGGAATGGTCAGAGCATCCGGAATAATTTGTGTCGAACACTCGAGAGCTTACACGCCGCCGCGGTCGAAACTAATGAGACAGAAGATATTCGGCTCCACAATACTATCTTTCATAGCACCGGAGGAAAAATGAGAATCGCGATTTATCCCGGGACGTTCGACCCGGTAACCAACGGGCACGTCGATGTTGCTGCCCGCGCAGCCCGATTATTCGACAAGGTTATCATGTGTGTGGCAGTCAACACTCTGAAGATTCCGCTCTTCAGCGGTCCACAGCGCGTGGAATTGGTCAAAGAGGCTGTCAAGAATATCGAGAACATCGAGGTCGAGGAATTCGACGGTCTTCTGGTCGACTACGCTCGGAAGAAGAAAGCCATAGCAATAGTCCGCGGTCTGCGGGCGGTGTCCGACTTCGAGTTCGAATTCCAGATGGCGCTGACAAACAGGAAGCTGAGCTCGGAAGTAGATACAGTGTTTCTGATGCCTCATGAAAAGTACACGTACCTGAACAGCACGATAGTGCGGGAGATCGCAAGCTTCGGCGGCAATGTAAGCGAGTTTGTGCCTCCCCACGTCAATCGGCTTTTAATAGAAAAGAACAGCGATGCCAAATCCAAACCAGGAAGGAAAAAGAGTTGATGCCGTCTTTCTCGCGAAAGATCGACAGGATCGAGGAGTCACAGACGATCGCCATAACCTCGCTTGCAAAAAAGCTGAGGGCCGAGGGGAAGAATGTAATCAGCCTCAGCGCAGGGGAACCCGACTTCCCTACTCCGGAAAACATCAAGCAAGCGGCGATCAAAGCGATCAATGATAATTTTACAAAGTACACGCAGAACGAAGGAACGCCCGAGCTCCGGAAAGCTGTGGCGGAAAGATTCCGGAGCGAGAATAATATCGAGGTGAATGCGTCAAACATTCTTATCTCGAGCGGAGGAAAGCACTCTATCTACAACGCGCTCCAGGCAATCTGCAACCCGGGCGACGAAGTGATAATCCCTTCACCGTATTGGGTGAGTTTCCCTGAGATGGTGAAACTCGCAGACGCCGTTCCGGTGATCCTTGAATCAAGAGAGGAAAGAGATTTTACATTCACCTCCGAAGACATCAGGCCGCTTGTCACTGATAAGACCAAGGCGATCATCCTGAATACACCATCAAATCCCACAGGGAGCATGTTGACAGAGAAGATCCTTCATGGCATCGCGAGACTTGCCGTTGAAAGGGACTTCTTCATTCTCTCCGACGAGATCTACGCAAAGATAGTGTACGATGGAGAGAAACATTTTTCAGTCGGATCCATTCCTGAAGTGCGCGACAAGGTCATCACGATAGGAGGCGTTTCGAAAGCGTACTCAATGACCGGCTGGAGAATCGGGTTTCTCGCCGCGAATGAAGAAATAATTCGCCGCTCATCAAAGATCCAGAGCCAGATGACGTCGAATGCTTCTTCAATCTCGCAGGCTGCCGCACTCGAAGCCATAAAGGGAAATCAATCGGAGATCGAAATGATGAGGCAGTCATTCCAGAGGAGACGAGACCTTCTCTTCGACAAGCTTCGGGAAATTGACGGCCTTTCTCTTACCAAACCCAAGGGAGCATTCTACTTCTTCCCTTCCGTGGAAGGATTGTTCGGAAGAAAGTACGCTCAGACTACTCTGGCTAACTCGTTCGATATCTCACACTTCCTTCTCGCCGAGGCGCAGGTTGCAGTCGTGCCGGGCGCTGCGTTCGGTTCAGATAAGCACATCAGGATCTCCTATGCATATTCTGAGCGAGAACTCGTCGAAGCCGCGGATCGGATCGCTGCAGCGATCAGAAGGCTCAGATGAAGCACGCCGCTGTGCGGCTGAAGCCGAAGGAAGACGGAAGGATCGCAGCCGGCCACTGCTGGGTGTTCAGCAATGAAATCGCGGAGGTGACAGGCGATCCCCAGGTCGGTGACGTAGTGGAGGTGAAGAGTTCCAGAGAAAAGTCGCTTGGTTTTGGATTCTACAATCCGAATACGTTGATCTCGGTTCGGATGTTCACGAAAGAATTCAGAGAACCCGACAAGACTTTTTTTGTGGATCGGATAAAAGACGCACTTGGCATCCGCGACCGGCTCTTCAATGTGCCGTACTACCGGCTTGTTTATGGAGAGAGCGATTTCCTGCCGGGATTGATCATCGACCGCTTTAATGGCTTATTCAGTATTCAAATCTCTTCGGCCGCGATGGAAAAGCGAATGCCGTTTATTTTGGATGCGCTTCATGGGCTCTTTTCCCCCGCTGCAATTTATGAACGAAACGAAAGCCCCACTCGTGAGCTCGAAGGGCTTCCCCAGACCAGATCGATTCTTCATGGTGTGGAGCAGACCGCCGATTATGACGAGGAGGGTGTTGTCTTTCGGATCAACCCGTTCCGGGGACAGAAGACGGGATTCTATTTTGACCAACGACTCAACAGAATCTTCTCACGAAGATTTGCTCAAGGTGCTCGCGTACTCGATCTTTTCTCGAACGAGGGCGGTTTCGCATTGAATCTCGCTCACCATGGCGCGGAATCGGTCCTCGCGGTCGATTCCTCTCAGCAGGCAACTTTGGCACTCCGAATCAATTCCGAACTTAATGGGCTCAAGAACGTTTCCGTAGAAACGGCAGATGTAAATGAGTTCATGAGTGGTGTGGCATCGTCAGGAGGTACTTTCGATGTGGTAGTCTGTGATCCCCCAAGTTTCACGCACAATAGGAAAAGTGTGACCGCAGCCAAGGTGGCATACAGGCGTCTGCACGAAAAGATATTCGGGCTCTTAGTGAAGAACGGTACTCTTCTCACGAGCTCATGTTCTCACCACGTGTACAGAGAGACATTCGAGGAGATAGTCAACGACGCCGCTCTGAGGTGCGGACGAACCCTCCAGCTCCTTCATCGTGCCGGTGCAGCGCCAGATCACCCGGTTTTGCCCTCGATGCCGGAGACTGAATACCTCAAATTTGACGCATACGAAGTGCGTTGACGTGTCCGCAATTTTTGTGGAACTTGATTGAACCGTTTTTTGGTTTAATCTTTAGATAGATGGCTGGCGTCAAAACGATGTACATTGAAGTCCAAACCCGAGAATAACATGATCAAGTTGAGTGGATGTCTTGCATTCTTCCTTCTCCTTTTCGAAGCGCAGGCTTTCGCGCAGCAATCGACAGCAACGTCGAATCCGGATTCGGAATACGCGTTCCTCCCGATAAAGGATGTCGCGCCCGACACTGCTGAGAAGGCAAACGCGTTGGGAGCGGACATCATGCTGGGCAACAGCGGCTTCGGTCTCGGCTTTTTCTATAGGCAATCCATCGGCGGGCCGCTATCCTGGACGATCTCCATAAGCGGCTCGGAGGCTAAAGCCCCGAACGAAACGGAGACGTATTACTATGATTTTTATGGAAATATTCAAAAGACAGTCATCGGGAAAGTCAATCAACTTTTCGTTTTCCCCGCGATGATCGGACTTCAGTACAGGCTTTTCAAGGACGACATAACGGATTCATTTCGTCCGTACGTTCTCGCCGGTGTCGGACCGAACGTGGTGTTGTCGATGCCGTATGACCAGCCGTTCTCCAGAAGCGTCGCCGGAGCGCATTCGTATTTCGGATTGGGAGGATATGTGGGCGGGGGTGCTTACTTCGGGCTCGATCAAAACAGCCTGTTCGGAGTCAGCGTCCGTTACTACATTCTTCCGATGTCGAGAGGGATAGAGAGTCTGCAGGGTCAGCCGATGTCTAACTTCAGCACTTTCTTTCTGGCATTTAACATCGCCACTCAATTCTGATCCTGAACTAGAAAGCTCTTCAAGACTGATCCCGTGCGCGATTCTTTGACCGCGCAAATCTCTTCAGGTGTGCCTGCTGCTACGAGTCTTCCCCCGTTTTCCCCTGCCTCAGGTCCCAGGTCTATCACGTAATCGGCGCATTTGATTACATCAAGATTATGCTCGACAACTATAATGCTGTTCCCGCGGTCGCGCAGATCGATCAGGACATCGATCAGTTTGGAAATCTCCTCGAAGTGGAGGCCGGTAGTAGGTTCGTCGAGTATGAACAATACCTCACTGTCGCTGCTTGCAGAGAGGTAAGTGGAAATCTTAAGGCGCTGGGCTTCACCTCCCGACAACGTCGACAAACGCTGACCGAGCTTTAAATAGCTGAGTCCGACCCGGTCCAGCAGCTTCAAAGGTTTGACGACCTCTTTCCTTTCAGAGAAAAACTCAAGCGCCTGGGAGACAGTAAGGTCGAGAACGTCAGCAATATTTTTGCCGCGATATTTTATTTCAAGCGCCTCACTGCCATATCGCTTCCCACCGCAGACCTCACAATCCAGGGTGACGTCTGCAAGGAACTGCATCTCCACCACCTGTATCCCCTCGCCGTTGCATGCCTCGCACCTTCCTCCGGACTCGACATTGAACGAGAAGTAGCTCGCGCTTTGTCCCCTTTCTCTAGCAAGTGGCGTCTCCGCAAAGATAGATCTTATTGAGTCAAAAGCTCCGCTGTACGTTGCAACGTTGGAGCGGGATACTCGACCGACCGCGCTCTGATCCACCAGCTCGACAGATTGCGGCAGGTAGTCGAATGTAATTCTCTTCGCATGATTCGTCGACACGTCGATTTTCTCGCGCGTAGTTACCAACCCTTCCTGCGCGAAATGCTCCTTTAGTGCATCATGGAGCACTTCATAGACGAGTGTGCTTTTACCTGATCCACTGACTCCTGTAACACAAACAATTCCATACAGCGGGATGTCGACATTGAGATTGTCCAGGTTGTGCAATGAGGCCCCCTGGATTCTGATGAACTTATCAAGAGGTTTACGGCGTTTAGGCAGCTGGATCTTCCTTTCGCCGCGCAGGTACTTCCCCGTAATTGAGTTTTTCGACCTGACGAGGCCATCGAATGAGCCCTCAAACATGATCTCACCGCCTGCCGCACCCGATCCTGGACCGAGGTCGATGACGAAGTCGGCATTCCTCATCATCTCGGCATCATGCTCAACGACGATGACGGTGTTGTCATAGGATTTCAGGTTTTTCAAAATGCCCACCAGCCTGTCCATATCCCTCGCATGCAACCCGATGCTCGGTTCGTCAAGGACATATGTTGTCGCGACAAGAGTCGAAGCCAGACTTGTCGCCAGATTTACTCTCTGCGCCTCCCCTCCTGAAAGCGTAGATGACAGCCGGTCAAGTGTCAGATATTCGAGACCGATTTCATAGAGATAGCCGATCCGCTTCCGGATTTCTTCGAGCACCTGTTCAGCTATGACCGCATTCTCACCTGTGAGTTTCAGAAGTTCAAAAAACTTTCGTGCGCGCCCGACCATCATCGAGACAACCCCGGCGATGTTGTGGCCGTCGATTTCAACGACAAGTGCTTCCTGCCGGAGACGCGCCCCACCGCAGGTCGGACAGGTCACATACCCACGATATTTGTCGAGAAAATATTTTACAGAAAACGAGTGGGACTTTTTCTCAAGATGCTTCACGAATCCCCGCAGTCCGACAAACGATTTATCCCCCTCGACCAGGAAGCTCCACTCTTTACGCGTCAGATCATTTACTGGAACATCAAGCCTTATCCTGCCAGCACTTGCAGACTTTATAAGAGATCGTCTGTAAACATCAAAAGCGGGCGCAGAGATTAAACTGATTCCTCCTTTCAGGATACTCATGAACGGATTTGCAATGGTTTTGTCCCAATCATAGCCTATGACGGTACCGAATCCCTGACACACCGGGCAAGCTCCATAAGGATTGTTGAAGGAGAAGAGCCGCGGCTCCGGCTCCAGATAAGCTCTCCCACACGATGAGCATTGGAACTTGCTCGAGAAATGATGCAAGGCGCCGGTCTCGAGGTCGTAGACATAGATGCTTCCTGATCCGTTTAGGAAGCCTTGCTCACAAGCTTCGATAACGCGGTCCTTATAGCCCTCGCTACCCACCGAAATTCTGTCCAGGAGAACCAGGAACTCCTGGCCGTCATTTTCAAATTTGGCTTCGTTCAGATCGATGACTTTCCCCGGCTCACTCAGGGCTGCTAAACGGTAGAAACCTCTGCGCTTGAAATCATCATAAGATGCTTTGCGATCATTTGGTTTCGCACCAAAGAACAAATATATCTTTTTATTCCTGAGGGAGTTATCAATAGCATTGAGTATCAATTGTGGTGTGTATTTGACCACGGGTATGTGACAATTCGAGCAGACGACTGTTCCCGCTCGGCCGAAGAGAAGTCTGAGGTAGTCGTAAATTTCCGTCATCGTAGCAACAGTCGATCTGGGATTTCGTGAAAGCCGCCGTTGCTCAATAGCGACAGTCGGGGCAATTCCCTGTACTGAATCGACGTCGGGCTTCTCCATCCTTTCCAGGAATTGCCGCACATACGCAGAAAGGCTTTCAATGTACCTGCGCTGTCCTTCAGCATAAATTGTATCGAACGCCAGACTTGATTTCCCGCTGCCGGACGGTCCTGTCATAACGGTAATCTTTCCCTTCGGGATACGGACGTTCAAGTTCTTCAAATTGTGCGTTCTTACCCCCGTCAACGTGAGATAACCGGTGGGCCTTTCGACTTGAAGCTCGTGATGACCGGATCCGGCATCAATACGGGTTTTCCGCGCATTAGGCATCGTGGTACTCTCTATCAACCTCAACTTTGTTTCAATTTAACTAATACAAACAATCTTCCCCACTTTCACGTTCGCTCGATAGCTCGCGAGACGAGTGGTCACATTGACTATGAAAGCTTGAACTCGACCGCATTGAAAAGTATATTTTTCACGTGAGACTACAAATACCGGCGTTTTCCTTACGAACAAGACTCACCGCCCTGGTGGTGCTTATACTTTTCGCGGCGGGGCTCCTGATAACTTATTTCAACTCGGTTACAACCGAGCGAATGTTGTTCCTTGACGCGGAGGACAGCGCCGAGCTCATCGCGGCTGAATTTAATCTGGCCACAAGCACATCTACAGAAGTAGAGCCGTCCATTCTTACCGCCAACGCACGACTCGCTCTCAGGCTGCTTCCCGACGCAGAGTTCATCGGATTTTTCAAGAAAGTCGGACCGGATTCAATAGTTCTTGCAGCCAACGCGGGACGGACACTCACGAAAGCGGAGTTGGAATTTCTCCGGACGACTTTTCTCAAGAGCGGAAATGTAAAACCTCCGCTATCGGCGGTCAGAACCGGGAGTTCTCTATTCTCGTACTCGATTCTGCGGTTCGGTAAAGATCAGATCTGGGGATACGCGCTTACTGAAATCACATTGAGCAAGGTGAGGCAGGTGGTAAGACGAAATCAGGAGACGGGTGCGATCATAACGCTCCTTGTGAGTGTGCTCGCTTCGATACTTTTGCTTTTCGCCATGAGACTCACTTTCCTGAAGCCGTTTGGAGACCTTGCCGGGGCGATGCGCGACGTAGCGGGCGGCAACATGGACGCGCGATTCATTCCCTCCTCCGGAGAGGAGTTCAAGACAATCTCAAGAATCTTCAACAATATGATCGGAGATCTCAAGAAAGCCCACGAGATAAACCGGACTAAGATGCTTGAAAAAGAAGAATATAACATCAGGCTTCAGAAAGAGATTGAACTTGCTACGAACGAACTGAAACAGAAGACGACGGAGATAATTTCACTTCAGGAACGACTTCGGTCATTCGAATCACAGGCGGCGCTCGGGAAGCTCGCAACAAAACTTGCACATGAAGTCGGAAGTCCCCTGAACGCAATCTACGCGTCGGTCCAGCTCCTTCTCGAGAATGATATTTCATCCGAAGAAAGACGAAAGCTCGGTGTGATCCAGCGGCAGGTCGAAAATATGATTTCCATCATCAATCGAGCTCTACAGGCAAGGAAGATTGCGGTCCCCGCGAAGATAAAATCGCCGGTAAGGAGTTTAATCGACGAGGTCAAGTCCGTCATGGAATCTAAGTTGAGAGAGACTTCCATCAGGCTTGACGTCAGGCTCGACACGCCCGAACTGGTGCTTAATGCCGACCCCGTGCAGATTCAACAGGTGCTCATCAACCTCATCAACAATTCAATCGAAGCGATCACCGCTAAAAGAAGAAACGGCCGTCAGGAGACGATAGGTCTCAGAGTGTATGAAGAAAAGGCCCAGGGCGGATCGCAGATCCGAATCGACGTCGAAGACAATGGGGGCGGCGTGTCTCAGGATATTGTTGGACAATTGTTCGTCGACTTCATAAACAGTAAGAAGCCGAACGGCAACGGAATAGGACTTGTGATATGCAAAGAAATAGTCGAGAGTCATGGGGGAAAGATCTTCCTCGCGCGCACATCCGAGACTGGATCGACATTCTCAGTTCTCCTTCCAGGAGGCGCAAATGAAGGATAAGATTGCTGTCATTGACGACCATGCCGACTCACTGGAGCTATTGCGAGAGGCGCTCTCCCCTCAATACGATGTCGAGACATTTTCAGATCCGGTGATGGCACTCAGGCAAATTACTTCCGGTGAATTCTCTGCTGTCGTTACGGACGTCATGATGCCAAAACTGAACGGGGTCGAACTTCTCGGGAAGCTCGTTCAAACATCGCCTGACCTGCCCGTCGTGTTGATCACCGCGTTCGGGACTCTCGAAGGTGCGGCGAATACAATCAAAAGCGGGGCGTTCGACTATCTAAGTAAGCCGCTCAACTTGAATGAGATCAGGCTGGTCGTTTCCAATGCCGTCTCACACTTTCATGTGACCAGAAAAGGGAAAAAATTTCCCGATGAAGGGGCCAGCGAGGTAAAGACCTCTAACGTTGTCGGTCGCAGCGAGAACATGCTTAAGGTCTTCAAAATTATCGGCAGAGCTGCTCCGACCAACTCAAGTATTCTTATCCAGGGTGAGAGCGGCACCGGAAAAGAAATTGTGGCGAGATCGGTGCACATGAATAGTCCGCGCGCGGAGAAACCATTTATCCCGATAAGTGTTGCGGCGATTCCGGAGCAACTGCTGGAAGCCGAACTTTTCGGGCATGAAAAAGGGGCTTTTACGGGAGCGCTCTTCGCCAGAGACGGTCTCTTTACAGAGGCGGAAGGCGGAACACTCTTCCTCGATGAAGTCGGCGAAATTCCACTGCAACTTCAGCCAAAACTCCTCCGCGTTTTGCAGGAACATGAAGTGAGGAGGATCGGCAGCTCCGTTTCACGAATAGTCGATGTAAGGATAATCGCTGCAACCAACAGGAATCTTTCGGAGTTGGTTGCGGAAAAACTTTTCAGAGAAGACTTGTTCTACCGCCTCAGCGTCATCAGGATCGAACTCCCACCGCTCCGGGAGCGGCGAGAAGACATACCGCTTCTTGTCCAGCACTTCATAAACAAATACAATCGCCAGCATAACAAAAGAGTGACGGGCGTATCCGATGAGTTGATGGCAGGAATCTACGAATACCCCTGGCCCGGAAACGTGAGGGAGCTCGAGAATTTCATAGACCGCGCTATCGCTCTGTCGACAGGACCGGTCCTCTCCCTTTCGGAAACTGACCTCCCTGAAATCAGAATTCAGTCCCAATCGTGGACGGATAAACTTCCTTCCGATATCTCACTTGACGATCTGGAAATTCAGTACATGCGAAAGGTACTTGAACAACACGATAACGATTATGTCCAAACGGCGCGCATCCTCAAGATAAACAAGAGTACGTTGTACAGAAAGCTCGGCAAACCAAGGAAGTGAGCCGTCCCGTCTCTAAGATTTTCCTGGCCGTTCTTGCCATTTCACTGGTTCTTCCAATCAACGCTCCGGCGAGATCGTCGCGCTCCGAAAGGATCCTGAATAGACAAATCAACTACTTGGTCCGCAAATCCAAGATGCCGAGGACCATCATGGCGATAGAAGTATATTCGAGACGGTCGAGGAAGATCATATTCAACTCGAATTCCCGACTTCTCATTCATCCTGCGAGCAATTTGAAAATCATTACCACAGCCTTCGCGCTGGACAGTCTCGACGTAGGATATAAATTCCGGACCATCTTCGGGTACCAGGGCTCTCACACAAACGGGACGGTCGACGGAAATATTGTCGCGATCGGAGGCGGAGATCCTATCCTCAGCGATAGCGACTTGAGCGTTGCTGCGGCTGCGATCAGGCGAGACAGCATCACTTACGTCACAGGCAATCTCGTTATCGATGTTTCCAAATTCGACTCCCTCGAGTGGGGCGAGGGCTGGATGTGGGACGACGAGCCGGAACCGTTCGCGATGTTTATTACTCCCGCATCCGTAGACCATAATGTGATATCGGCTCTTCTAAGTCGTGACAGCCTGACTGGAAACATTTCCATCGCTCTCCAACCCAGATCAGACTTCGTCGATGTGATATGTACTGCGACGCGGGATACCATTGACAGCGTGACAGCCACACGGAGAACGATCAAGGGTAAAAATACTATCATTGTAGGCGGTAGGTATTCATCTCGATTCCGCCCCACCAAGTACGAGTTCTCCGTGCGACATCCGACAGAGTTCTTCGGAACGCTGTTCAAAGACGCACTGACCCGAGCTGGAGTGACAATCGCGGGTAGTATGTCGGTAACCAGGTATACTCCGCAAGTTACCGGAGTCAAGCCCTTATTCAGCATCGAACACTCGATGGATACCGTAATCACGTACATCAATAAAGAATCGGACAATCTCGGAGCTGAATGCTTGATTCGGTTGATAGCGGCAGACAGATTTGGAGAAACCGGCAGTGCCGAGAACGGAATCAAGCAGGAGACGGATTTTCTCAGTGACTGCGGAATAGACTCGAGCCAACATTACATCGTCGATGGGTCAGGTGTGTCACATTACAACCTCATCACACCCGCTGCAATCGTTAAGGTACTTCGGCTCATGCTTAATCCGCCAGATTCCGTCAGGGACATCTTTGTTCGCAGTCTGCCGATTGGAGGAGTTGATGGCACTCTTTCGGACAGAATGCCGTTCGACAGCTCGTCTCACAGGATATTGGCAAAGACGGGCTCAATCAACGGGGTAAGCACGCTGTCAGGGTACGCGGTAATACCAAGAGATACTCTCGTGTTCTCCATGATGATGGAGAGCTACATCGGCGCCTCGAAAGCAGTGCGCGACCTGCAAGATCAGTTGTGCAATATTCTATTCTACTACAACGGAAGCTCTCGCTCCTTCGTCCGCGCGCTGAGGAAACATCGGCTCGGCACGTATGAGAATCTCCCGATCCACAAAAGAATGGCGCGTTCTCAGGCGACGAGTAAAGCACCTCATCTATAGCTCAAAGATCCCAGGCAGATACCTTGGGATCCGAATTAATCACCTGCCCCTGAATTGGGTACTTGGTGGTGAATCAATTTGTCGAACCCCGTCATCCTGAATTCGGTTCAACATCTTTTCCTGGATCCCGAAACGAGTTCGGGGTGACAGAGAGGAATGAAAATGAGTCACTACTCCGCACGCCCCATCTTTGATAAAAGATCAAAATCTATTAAATTGATGCCGTTCGCAAAGAAATTCATTACGCTGGCGTAGCTCAGTTGGTTAGAGCGCCTGACTGTGGATCAGGAGGTCATGGGTTCGAGTCCCCTCGCCAGTACAGAATTCAGACCCGCCAGAAACGCATCCCCCCTTTTCGTGCATTTCGAACCGTACAATTTACTGTACAGCACAAAGAGTCAGGGTGCAACGTGCATCCGTTAAGACGCAGAGGTATTTACTAACTGGATTACTTCGATGAAGTTGAGAACCGTGCTCGCAGAATCTTGACAGAGACAAGACGGTATCGGGAAGCCCTCCAATTCCTTACTGAGTTCAACAGGAAGCTGAAAGCCCGGTCACTTCCATTCCTTGCGACATTCACTCGCATCGAATCTTGTCAAGCGGGGAGTTCCGATTGTGGCCGTGAAAGATCTCTTAGGACACAGCGACATTTCGACAACAATGATTTACGACCATGTTCGCCGTGAGGCCCTGGCGAATGCTGTCAAGATGCTGGACGTTGATTCTGAATCGAGCAAAACGCTGTAAACGCACTCGATTGCCTTCTATTTCGCCCAGCGTTTGCATTCGTCCTGGTACTCTGGTAAAATAGTGCCAGAGGCAAAACTTGCGAGTAGTAGCGACAGTTTCATCTAACCAGTACGGTTGCCGATTTGTAGGTATTGTTTCGAAGAGGATTCTTCTGATAAACGTCATGGTACAGTTACAATCCCTCGGATGCTTTTCGGAAGGGGAAAGAGGAAGTTATTTAACTTGTTTAATGGAAAGCAACGTTCTTATGACCCACTTGAAACGGCCTACAATTTCCCGATCCGTTCGAGGACGAACCTCCAAGGAATTGGAAAAATGAATTAGGACACTTAGAGGAGACTGACAAAAATATGAAACAGAAATCTTGGGAACGGAAGCCCGGACAATTTAGGCGCAGAAGGAAGGGACCTCTCATTGCCATAAGCGATGATGAGCCTACGCTCCTCCTCTTACTGGCAAGTGAACTTGAGGCCGAGGGATATGATGTTATCGCCCTTGAAGACAAACGAGAGTTGTTAAATAAACTAAATGTGATTAAGCCGGACGCTGTAATTACCGACATTTTCTCACCGGGCATGGACGGATTTGAATTCATCAAGGAGGCTAAGGAAAACCCCTTGACAAAGCATATTCCGATCATAGCAGCATCTGGCTCGCCGGATCCTCCCGACAGAACTCAGATGTTAAAACTTGGCGCAAGTGACTATATATCCAAACCATATGAATTAGGCAAAATACTTGATTCGCTTCGTCGAGTCCTCAAACACGAGCCTGGCTCATCTGGAGGGAAAGCTGGGCCCACTTGACTTGCTGATATACGCCATGGTACAGTTTCATTAACTCGCTTGTTTCTCCCAACGGAGAGGCTGTTTGTTTTCGAGAAGTCCGGGCGGACTTCACAGACAGCCATAGCCTAATAGTTTCATCGCTCGGGCTTTTCTTTTTGACTCTCAAAGTGCTAACCGGCATGTATGATCCGATGTACAATTTCCGAAAGCGGCGCGAATTCACAAGCTCGGTTAGTTAGAGCGCCTGCCTGTGGATCAGAAGGTCATGGGTTCCCTTGCCAGTACAGCATTCGCGGTCTCAAAAAGAAGTCGTGCCGCGGATAGAGAACCTACAAGTGAGTGCGGCATGGAGCCGGAAGCCCTGCTCGTTTCGAGACGTGGTCGAGATGCCGGTTCGCCCTCCGAGACGGTCAAGTACCATGATACGTAATTCAGCCGGAGCCTGATGCGCCTTCCGCGAAATAGACGGCGTAGAGTTGCAAATCGAGCCTGCCTGCGCGAAACGCTTCGTGCAGGCAGGCGTCGATGCTTCGGGTTGGCAGGCACAGTTGCCAGTTCATTTAACCAACAGTAATTTCTTAATTTCAGAAAATGATCCGGCTGTTAAGCGATAGAAATATACTCCGCTCGGCAGGTTGCCTGCGTTGAAAGTTACGTTGTGAGTGCCTGCGTTTTGACGTTCATTGACGAAAGTCTTTACTTCCCTTCCGAGCACATCATAGATCTTTAATGACACAAAGATGTTTGCCGGCAACTGGTAACTGATTATGGTGCTAGGATTAAATGGGTTCGGGTAATTCTGGCTCAGCATAAACCGGTGAGGGGCTTCACTAGATGGTCGCACCGCTACCGGAACAAGAGAGACAACGAAGGTTCCATAATATTTCGAAGTCATTCCAAATGTGCCTCCGCTACCGACGTAAAGATGACCGCCATACACTCCAAGCGCTGATATGATCGTGGAATCCCTTAATCCTGGGACTGAGAGAGCATTCCAACTTGTTGAATTGTTGTTGATGTAATAAACACCATGCTCGGCGTTAAGAGTGTCGATACAATATGTGCCCGCATAAAGATTCGAACCATCGGTTGCAAAGCATGAGACCGGATTTGTGGCAGTATTAAATACGACCTGGGTCCAACTTTTTGCACTATGCGCTTTACGAAAAACGCCATGATATAGAGTACTGACGTAGAGCATCGTGTCCAATTGGGCAATGCACAGAATATCCCTATTGGGTAAATCGTAACTAATGTCTGTCCAGGTCGTACCGTGGTCGGTCGACTTGAAAATCCCTCCGCTTCCTAGTCCCCTTGTGCCTTCTATAGGCATATCACTAGACAGAGTCCCTGCATGGAGTGTTGATCCACTCACAAGGAGCGATGTGACAAATGAAGAATCCGTCATAGCACCGGAGTAGCACGAATCCCAATTACCGCCGGGGATAGCGCGCCAGACTCCACCAAAGCTAGGACTCTGACTTTTGAGGTCACTACCAGGAAGAGCGACGAATACATATGTACTGTCCCATGCAACCGAAATGACTGAGTGCGATGGAAGTCCGTTGGAGTTGTTGTAATTGCCAGGGATGCCAATTTTTGACCATGATCCGTTGTACTGCCAAACCCCGCCGTCTGTACCTCTGTGATTCACGTCGGTGCTGTCTAGAGCATCAATACCGGCAATCAACGTATTGCCACCCGAGGTGAAGCTGATTACCACGTTATCGCTTCCCTGTATCTGTGCTGAAAGCGAAGGACCGGAAATCGGAAACACTCCGCTATCATAAACAGCCTCATAAAAGCCTGATCCTAAGAGTGCGATTCCGGTAACGGCGCCATGTTGGGCAAATCCTCCTGAAGGTTTGGTCGTGTCAGTCTGGGCAATGGTATTTCCTGCTAAGAGAAGAAAAACGACGAATGCTGTGGCAGAATTTTTCATGGCAACACCTCTTCCTTTTGTCGTACAGAACAATGCAGTCATCCACTAATTACCTCGGTTAGAAATGAAATTGGGCTTAGGCATTTAAGTGAAGTCTTGCTTAAACATCCTTGATTTGCGCGCCTGACGAATCCCCCATCTGATTCAAGCTGTCAAGTTCCGATCACTCACCCGACTTTGCCCTAATGGCTCGCACGAATTTACCCGAACACCTGATCTTAGCCAAATCCATCGGAGATAATCAGACGGCAGTGCAACTGGAGAGTTGAGAGTTTTAGAATCATGCCCGTGTCTTCTCAGGGGCAATCCTGCGGTAACCGTCTTTGGGTACTGTTCTCACGAAGCAGCCGAAATGTTTTGGTTCCTCGAGCCGGCACGACCAAACCAGCTTTCCGTCGAGTACAGTGATGTCCGGACAGCCGTCGCACATGTTCTGTCCGCCGTCCTCCATCACATCTATCGGTTGGATTATCATGACCGATTGGAAGTGAACTCGACTGAAAACGCGAAACGGATTCTTCAAAAGGAATCGGAGATATTTCCCGAGGGACTTCCTGGCTCCCTTGTCAAATAATGATGCTGCAGTCATGGCAGATCTTCCCCGTCTTAATGTTGACGGACTGCCGTAGGCGAGGTACTTCCCGTGTATGAAATGATTGAAAGTCTGGACAAACTCCATGAACCTTCGTCCCATGTAACCAAACACTCTGCGTTTCGAGCCCGCTCGGAGAGTAAAAAGCCACTTGAAAGAATCAGCCTTTTCTGTTCCGTTCAGGTATCCGCATGGTTCGAACTCCGGGAATCTCTTTCTAATCTCAAGAACCACGTCTGGCGCCATGATGTCCACCTTGAGTCGCTCCACGGACGAATAAAGCAATTCGTTCATGTTTATCTTAGTGCCGCCCGCATACCAGTCCATCGGAATCTGCGGGACTGCCTGGCGGAATATGATGAAGACAATCACGTTGACTATGTCGATGTGACTTGCCGCCCATTCAACCAGGTCCGGAACATACTTGAGAGTATCCTCATAGACGGTTGAGTTGAATGCGCATGAAATCCCTCCTACCTCAGCCAGCATTTCGGCGTACTTGAGCCTGAGTTCATTGAGCTCCAATTCACTCTTGTTCTTCCATCCCGGACGATTCTGCTTGCTGTCAATGTGAAATGTGAAGCCATACACGCCGGCTTTTTTGAGCTCGCGGGCGAGATCGATATTGAGCGCAAGACCATTTGTGTTGATTATGGGTTTTATGCCGCGTGCAGCAATTTCTCTGACAATATCAATTATCTGGGGATGCATGAGAGGGTCTCCCCCGGCAATTGAGATACCGTCAGTCTTCCTGAACTTTGTGAACGTGTCTATTTCGTTCCGGACCTGCTCCAGCGTTTTGTGTGAAGAGGTCACGTTCTCCCTGTAACATCCTTCGCATGAAAGGTTACACTGCGATGTCGGTTCCAGCCACGAGATTGCATTGTCCGGCAAAGTCCACGGCACACGATATAGTTGTCTGTGGTCTACCACGATCGATTCCATTATGGCACCCTCCTGATGTCTTTGATTTTGTGCGTGCGCATTTTCCTGTGACAACGCGGTCGTCACAGCAGAACGTTATCGCCCTGACCAAGGTCAGAATCTCTGAACGAACGGCGCTTGATTACTAATCTATCTGAAGATGTCGCTTACTCACTGACCCGCATTTGACCTTATGATCCGGCATCAGGTCCTCGAATTAGGTAGGTGATGTTGCTTATTAGATTTTACGGTCGCGTATCTGAAAAGTCAAGGGGAGGTAGTGTCTCAACTTACCCTCACGTGTCATTCCCGAATGTTCCTATCGGGAATCCAGGACAGAGCCTGACTGGATTCCCGCTATAAGCATGTCCCGACCGAAATATTCTATATATCGGGATCCCGCAAGGCGGTGACGGGAATGACATGACTGTTGGATCGTCGGTACTCCTGACACGGCGGCGCGCAATCCAGGATTTCAAGCTGAGACACTACCCAACGGGAAGAGGTCGGAGCTGACTTGCCCCCGATTCACGTGCCAGTCCTCTTTTATAAAGAGGCCTTACGATGCTTTCCCAAATTGTGCGACAGAAGGAAGCATTCCGCTCGGAAATATGTACTTGTGGATCCAGGGATCCGTACTCTCCACTTATTGCAAATTATCAACAAGCTGAAGCAGAAAAAGCCCGTCATCTTTGAGACTTCTGCTCAATTATCCCGATATCGTTATTTATGTGCATGTAGAATACGCTCATCGGAACGTTTGGAAAGTCACCGACCGTTAACCTTCACTTGACATTTTCACTTATTCGCTTCAGCATCTGATTAACACATCTATCGAACAATTGATCGAGCAACACCATCCGTGAACATTCGGGATTTTCAAGAGTTGAGTCCGCTGATATCGTATCCCGATATATTTCATGCCCACTTTTTGTGACTGTGTATTCAAATCCAACGGAAGCCACATAATAAGAACTAAAGAATCGTGAACTTCCAATTAGAGGAACTGTCAGAGCGGTTCCGACATAAAAATAAGTAGCATCATTCCTAGCTATCGCAAGGATAGCCCCACCGAAATAAGTTGTGAGACCCAAACAACCAAATATCAATCTCGCTGCACTGGGCACCGAAGCACTTTGGAATCTATTTATTCTTCCAGAGAGCTCGTAAACAGCATTATCAGATAGGGTGAAAAGATTGCTTTGGACTACTTTTGTTTTTATAGTGGACAAAACGAAAGCGCTGATCGAGGGCGTGAACTCGAGCGATCTATTTTCTTCATCTTCCGGTTTTGCGTCATTAAATACGTTAACCTTTACCGTTCCCAAATTTGAATAGACTTCGCTTCCCTGCGACGAATCATGAAGTAATGGTACTACCTCCGCACAGCCCATAACTAGTGACAAGAGCGGTATGCAAATCAATACTCCGAGCTTATCCAATTTATTTCTTCTGGGGCTGCTCACCGTCTTTGGAACAGGAGTGAATCAGGAATAGTGGTCATCGGCAAGCCTTGAGTCCTGAAGTACACGTCCAACTCGTCTCCGCCCGATGCCTGGAAGAATTCAACTTTAATCGAATGGTATCCCGCCGCAAGCGGAACGACGCCGGATTTTTGTATCACGCCGTGCAGTTGATCATTGTCGACGACAAGCCGGTTATCAATGAATAATCTGCTTCCGTCGTCCGAAGCCGTAAAAAAAGTGTAGACTCCGTCCTGCGGGATCTTGACATAGCCTGAGTAAGTCGCACCATAGTTGACAAGCGCTCTCTGAGGCGGAAGCCCAAAGTTGGGCATATTCCCTTCACGTACCGGAACAAGCTTTGAAAAATCCGGAAGCTTCTCCCAGCTCCCTTCAAAGTATTTATAGCTCACTCCTGGCGAGAGCGAGTCAACCGCGATCGCTGGTTCCGGAGAGACTCTCGTAAATGTCTTCGTCGACACCTCGCTCACCTGCCGCCCTCCGTGAAAGCATGCGGCAGTGATCAATGCCGTAGATGATAGCAGTATCGGTCTGTTCGCGAGAGGAGACGAATTGACCGGGAAAGTTCCATCGATCGTGTAGCGAACGTCCGCGTTTTCTCCGCCGGATGACAACACTACTTTGACTGTATCTATGAAGATGTCGTGCTCAGATTCAATAAGCGGCGGGTTGAATACGACAGGCTTTCCGGAAAAGTTTAGCACGACTACACTCGCGACCTGATCAGGAGATTGTGTGGGGACACTAATAACAATTGAATCTCCGGCCTGAATGACTTTTAATGCGTGCTGGTGCTCGTCGGAAAGTAAATAGCTGGTTCTCGGTTTTGAATAAAGCCCGTCGAATACCAGCTTTCCATCTGCAGGCCAATTGAATACGGTCAGGTATAGATTGTTTTTCTTTTCTGTACAGCGGCCCCACGGAAGCTGAGTCGTGAATGGACCGGCAGATGTCCCATATATCGCCTCGCCGTTCACCTTAAGCCACTTACCCATTGCCTCAAGTCGCTCGACTTCCTGTGAAGGAATTATTCCAAGGTCAGTCGGCCCGACATTTAACAGGTAGTTGCCTCCCTTGCTCGCGATATCGATGAGGTTGTGAAGCAATTCACTTGTTGACTTGAAGTTCGAATCGCTCGAGTTGAATCCCCAGCTGTCATTGATGGTCATGCACGTTTCCCAATCGTGTCCGGGAATACCGTTCGGCGGAATTTCCTGTTCCGGGGTTTCATAGTCCCCGGCGCCGATAACACGATTGTTGATGATCAGTCGCGGATCCAATTTCCTCAAGTACTGATACAGCTCGACTCCATCTTTGCTCGTCCATCCATTCATCCATCCCCCATCGAACCAAAGCACTGCGGGATGATATTGTGTCATGAGCTCCTTGAGCTGCATTTTCATATACCCGACATATTTTTCTTTCTCTCCAGGATTGAAGTGCGTCGGGTTGTACGACGGGTGAAGCGAATCAGGTTTGTCGGCACCCTGGAAAGGAGAATGCCAGTCCATAATCGAATAGTACACGCAAAACTTGATTCCATGTCTGCGGCAGGCGGCACTTAGAGCTTTGAGAGGATCCTTTCCCCACGGTGTCGCGTCGACAACGTTATACTTCGTCGCGGCCGTCTTGAACATCGAAAATCCGTCGTGATGTTTCGAAGTGATGACGAGGTATTTCATGCCTGCGTCGTGAGCTATCTCGGCCCATTTGTCGGCATCGAATTTGGTCGGATCGAATCTCGCGGCATACTTTTCATATTCTGACCGTGGGACTTGTGCGTTGGTCATGTACCACTCGCCTTGAGCCGGGACGGAATAAATGCCCCAGTGAATAAACATTCCAAACCGCGCCTCGCGCCACCAATCCAGTCGAGCCCCATTGGTAACACTGTCAGCTTGAAGAGGAGACGCCGCTATTGTACCACTATCAAGACACATTATTGCCAGTAATAAGCTGAACATTACGAGAACAATTTTGCTGATGCGAGTGTTCATGACTTCCCTTTCGGTTTCTTGCCGAAGACTTTTGCGCGGCACTTAACTGACTTTTTCCCTTTTGTTATATCCTTTATCGTGGTACGGTCCGAGTTTCTCCAACCACCAATCCTCAAGTACTGCAAGCTCATCGGAGTAATCGTACCGCGGTTCGTCTTTAGATTTAAGGAAATCGACGATTTCAAATGAGAACTTTTCTTCTCCGAGTTTCGCGAAATGTTCCTGGAGGGCTCTGTTCATGTGTGAACCAAGTCTGAGCTGGAACCTACTGCCGTTCAATTTTCCATGGAGGTTCTTGCTGCTGCCGATGAAGATTTTGCCGTCGAAAAGATTCTTTATCTGGTACATTCCCATCGGCTGCAATGTTTCCTTGTATTGCCGTCTTATCTCTTTCTTATTCATAAGTTGTTCTCGTCATTCTGTGTTTCATAAAATAACCCTTTGTAAACCTGGAAGACAGGCATAATGAAAAGGGATCATCTTCGAGAATGGCAGCTCTGATTGGATTCCGATAATGGTTATTCTCCGCGGATGCCTTCCGCAGCTGCTGTTCCGGGCCCGTTCAAGTCTAGGGAAGCGTCATCTATCACGAGTACCCAATCTCCAGCCGCCGGAGGATTGAATTTCTGGAAGCCAGCTGTTGGGTACTCACCGATCTTAATTCCCCGCCCGCTCCCGGGACTGTACCACCATGCGCGGACCGATTTACCGGATATTCTGCCGAGATCGACCATAATCTCGCGTGCTGTGGGAATATAGACGATCATCGTTCCGCCCGTGGAAGTCCTGGCTGCGCACGCGTAAGTAATATCACCGAACGCTCCGCGCCCCGAAACATCACAACTCGAGTCAGGAATAAGGTCCTGCCACGATCGTGATTCAAAAAGATTGAAACAATACTTCGCTTCCCACATCCCCTGGGTATTCATCAACGGTTTCCAGTTCTTGAATATGTAGCACTGGTTGTCAATCGCGCCCGGGCTGAAACTCGTTCCCCTGCACCCACAAAGAATCCCGTCGTAATTTTTTCTGCGGATCCACTGGTGATCGAGATTGTCTATCGTGTCGGGAACGTCGTTCTCATAACTCTGGTCAAGTTGGAATATCATTTTTCCCGATCCATACTTTTCGAGCTCTGTCCTGTACTGGGGACCTGCACTCCCGAGGAATCGTTCCGTCCAGTTATACATTCCGTTGAGGTCCAAATACGACGCGTAAGGTTTATTGTCGAACGACCAGTGATTTGCAGACCAGTGAGCGGTCCAGAGATGATGATCGTTTTCTTTTATCCCCTCGATTATGTTTTTCATGTGCTCGTACGAAGGACCGTCGGCATCGTTATCGCCTCCGGCGACCCAGATAATGTTGGCAAAATTCTTGTAACGATTCCCCAGGAATCGACCGTAAATCCGGCTCTTGTCCGGGCTGTTGTTCTTGTCTCGCAACTCGTCCCACCAACCCTGATTAGGATCTCCGCTCCAGCCGAGGTAACACGCCACGAGAAGAACAACCATTCCTCTTTTCCCTGCCATGTTCAGCACTCGATCGACGTGACTGAAGTACACGGTATCGTACGTCGAAAAGTCCCAGTGGACCTTAAAGGGCGAGATCCCGTTCCAGTCAGGCGGCTTACCGGCAAACCTGGTATCGTATGAGATCACGCTGACAAGAAGAGTGTTGAAGCCCTTGCTCCCGACGCTGTCCATGAAAGCAGCCTCGTCGGCTTCCGACAATGATTGTATCAATCCCCACGCTGAGATTTCCTTAATCAGAAATGGTTTGTCGTTTTGGTCGACAAGGTATCGCCCATTCGCACTCAACCTCAGAGGAAAATCAGGGAGAGCGCAGTACGCTGCGACCTCAGCGCAGAGAAGAATTGTTAACGTGATCAGTGTGGCATGATGGATTTTCACGACATCACCATGAAAATGAATTACACATTTGAAAGATGCAGCAGACGATCACTTCGAAGCATTGGATTCAAAATGAGAATCGGCAAATCTCATGAACAGATCCATGTCGTACGACGTCAAACCATGTCTACCTTTTCTCATATGATATCCGATGAAACTCCCGACCTGGCTCTCGGGCGGCGGCATTTCTGACACGTTCATTCCCTTTTCTCCGAAGAGTGCAAAAACAGACTCGGCGGCTTTTGCCGCGAGAAACGTTCCGCGCGGATCGCCCCACCAATCGTCTTCAGCCGTGGAGAGATAAACAGGTCTCGGTGCCATAAGGGCAATCAGCATATGCCAGTCGACGGGCAAATCGCTCACACGATCATTGAATTTCTTGAAGTTGCCGTTGAACCAGTGGGGAAACTGCTCGTTAATCAGCCGGACGGTTTCACCAAAACCACGACGGACGATCGTTGCACCGCCGCAGCCTGACTCGCACGAAAAGACAATCGCGAATCGCGTGTCGAGCGCGCCTGCCCACATCGCTGCTTTGCCGAACCTGGAAAATCCCAGGATGCAAATCTTATTTGAATCAATATTCTTGTCCGTTACCAGATAATCCATTACTCTGCTCGCGACCCACGACCATGCGGCAATAGTTCCCCACTCATCCGCGGTCGCTTGTTTGCGATCAGGAGGATCGAAGAACTTCCTGATGCCCTTTGTGTAAGCGCTGTCTTTATCGTCAGGTTCAATTTCGCGCGCGTCATATCTCACCAGTCCATAGCCTCTACTGAGAAGGAGCGGCGCGTCCGGATACCATGTGGAAACGACGAAAACAGGAACAGGTTTCCCGGTCCTCGGAAGAACGATTTCAACATCGAGTTTCGGCCAGAGATCATTCTCAGAGAAATAAAGAGTGACTCTCTTCGTGATGGATGAATCGGTTACCTCGCTATCCGGATTCACAATCCAATGAAAATGTTCCGGCCTTCCAACTGCAGGTTTCCCGTAGACATATGTCTCGAACAGGTTCAACAACTCGGGTCTGCGTTTCTCAATCCATGCAATTGTATCGTGGACACCCTCACCATTAGAGAGAATAAGCGGATCAGGAAGGTTGTACCGCGGGACCCGGGATTCATCGTACATGCCCCGAGGATTGCCGTCGGGGACTTTTGTCTGCTGGGAGAAAGACATTCTTGAAGGAATTATAATCAATAGTACCCAGACTGCGCAATCAAAAATCAGATTTCTCAAGTTCGGTATGTCCCCTTATGATTTTAGTACAAGTGCTTTTCACTTTGTCTCCTCATGCAAAAGCTGTCCCAAATGGAGGAGTCATTCTTGCTCACAAAGCCAGCGCAATGCGGATTCCCGATCTCTAATCACCTTATGGTTTCGTCTCCGCGTTGTCAGGAGAAGCAGCGACATTGCAGTTGACTTGAACCTGCCGAATCCCACAAACGCGATTGCTTTCATATATGGCCCGTTATTCGCAGACATCTTCTTCAGCGACGAGATGACGACTTCATTTATTTTCGTCCCCGACAAATCGATTAACGCCAGAACAGATTCTGGTTGGTTCGAGTGTGCCAGCTGAATTGCAAGATCCGCCAAACCTGGAACACTGCCATAATCGCTCAAGTGGGAAAGATCGACCATCATGATCCTTTTGCCGCCACGAGAAATATAATCAACCTGAGCCAATATCATCCTCGATCAATTCAAAAACGCGTGACCTGATTTTACTTCTCGATGGAAAGTGGCGCATGGCTAAAAGGAGGTTTTGCGAGCGATGCCAGTGAATCGAGAACGAATACGACGGGGCCAGGAGTCCCATCTTTGTTCCACGCGTCTCTTTCCGGTGCCCAGTACATAACTCCAACTCCACGAGGCGATTTCCTCACTGTATTAACCAGATCCACCATGAATTGCAGCCGTCCTTCCGAATTAATTGGCCACAACATGTCTTCATTATTTTGAACCCTCGAACTGTCGTAACCGGTTTCGACCACAGCGAAGTCTTTATTATATCGATTCGCACAATTGACCATGTTGGATCGCAGGCCTTCAAGTGTACCATGGTGCCACGGAGGGTAAAAGCTCTCTGAAATTATGTCGTAGTCAACGTGAGCTGCTTCCAAATGATCGAAGAACCATTTTGTCACAGGCCAATTTCCTCCCTGATCGATATGAATCGCGATACGGGGCGGCGTGTTGCCCGCCGCAGACATCACTCCTCGTATTCCTGCCTTAAGAATTCGAGTCAGGTGATCCCACTGCTTTGAAGCGTCGTACGGTTCAGGTGGGTTGTATTGAGTGGATCCAGGAATCTGGACTTGCGCCACCGGCCACAACGTTCCCCTGGTAATCTCGTTCCCGACTTGCACCCAATCGGGCATCGCGCCGGCATTCTTCAGCCGGGTGATGACATCCTTTGCATACGATTCCACTCGATCAACAAGCGAATCGAAACTGAGTCCCTGCCATGCGACAGGAATTTCCTGGTGTTGTGGATCGGCCCACGTGTCGGAGAAATGAAAATCCAGGAGCAACAGCGCACCGGAAGCTTTTATTCGTCTCGCAAGCGGGATAGTATTCGCAAGCGAATTGTCGGGCGCTTTTCTCACAGGTGACACAAAGACGCGAAGACGAAACGCGTTCCAACCATGGTTGGACAAGATCGTCAATTCGTCGCCCGGTTTTCCATTCTCCTGGTAAGCCGGCAACTTCGCGTATCTCCCGAAGCCCGGTGCGTCGAGGAAAGAAATGTCTGCGCCCAGGACAAACTTGCCCGCCTGCCCGATCTTCTTATTCTCCGGAGCGAGTGTCACTTCATATTCCGGTGAAGCCGTGACAGATTTCACGCCGGCAACCTGGGCCGCTCCATCGAATGATGGCCACATATTCTCCGGAATATATATCGGCGCATCCTTCCGAAGAGGGAGTATTTTTAGATCGAGTCCATGTGCGAATACGTCAGGACCGAACCGTTTCAATCCGATTTCCCATGTTGTGCCGTTAAAGAAATTGTCATCAAGCATCAGGTCTCCCGAGTAGAGTCTACCCACATCTCCAGTGTACCTGATTTTCAGAAACAGATCGCTGATACCCGGAGGCATGACTTTTGGCAATGTCACTCTCCATACAGCGGCCTGTTCGAACGTCGAATCGTCCGGTGAAGCTGCCACCGCGCCATTACGCCAATCGAACGCTCTTCCCATTTTCACTGGCGGAACATTTCCTGCCTTGCGGATTTGTTTGAGTCCCGCCGGATTTTTCGCCTGCTTGATCGACGCGATAAAGTGGCTGAATATGCCTACATCCCTCTTCTCGATGAGAGGAAAATTTGAGGCAAGCGTATTGCTGATCTTGGGGAAAACCAATACGGAGAAGGCGTTGGGATCACGCGATCGCAGGTGGATCGTGTCGCCGCATGCGAAGACCTCCGCAGATGTGATGAGCAGATGTTTACGACCATCGAGCCGCAGCTCCCACGAATCGTATGCTTCTTCCTGAGAAAGGAGGACAACATGGACAATATGTCCGGAAGAAGTCTTGATCGTAATCGCATCTGCTGTCGACGGACCAACCCCATCGACATGCATGAGCGAATCCTTACGGAGGACTGAGCCCGCAGGCGAATGCAATGAACTTACATTCGATTCAGCGAAGACAAATTCTGCTTTACGAAACGGAGATGCCATGAAGAAATAGTACGAGTCATTATCGTCGGAGAACTTTGCGAAAGGTTGGGCGGTCGCATATTTCAAAAGCGCTCCACCCAAGTCGAGATTGACGGGCCAGAAGAAAAAGGATTGCGACGGGATATCGACCGGCGCGTCAGGAACTGAAATTGTTTCTCCAGGTAGTTCAAGACGGACCTTCACCCCTTTCTGTTCAGGGAGCGGGTAACTCCGGAGGTAGTTGTTGAAGAACAAGAATCCCCTGCCGCCGAATGTGCGGGCGGCGATCCGCAAAGTGGTCGTGTCGCGCGGACCGGATGGAACAACGTCAGGCATAACTCCCGCCATCGGGGCAAGTTCCGTTCCGAAGTCGTGAATGAACTGGTGAAGAGCTTTGAGCCTGCGGAAGGTGCCGTTCATCTGCCCGAACTCGCCGAGCGGCGCCTGGAAATCGTAAGATATTACAGGCACGTCATTCGGATAGCCGGTCGATTGCGATTCCTGAAGTGCCGTCAGTTTTCCCTGCGGGTTCGCGCCGCCATGGTACATGTAGTAGCCTAATAGGTTCACGCCTGATCCGAGCGCACTGAGTGACATCGCAGCTATGTCGTCAGGCGAGACCACCACCCGCCGATGATACGTATCTTCCATCCCTCCACCTATCTCAGCGGTGAATCTCGGATAATGTGAATACTGCACTTCTTCGGCTCCGGACGGTACACCCTGCATGATTCCGGCAGTCCCGATGGGTGTTGCGACATGAAATTGGAAGACGCCCTGCGGATCAGGCCGCATTTCCCCTCTGGCTCCGGACCACGGCTCGTCGGGATAACCGCCGTACACCGGAATAAATGCATGAGGAGGAATTACAGCGTTGTCCCAGCCTGTAACGGTATATAGTGGTACATCAAGGCCGGCTTCAATAGCCATGCTCTTCAGTTTCAACAGGTACGCATCGCCCCCGTTTGGGGCGCGGTTCGCGTACTCATTCTCGATCTGGATTCCGATTACCGGACCTCCATCTTTCCAGAGCAAACCTTTCAGCTGATTTCCGATTTCCTTGTAAAATATTTTCACGTAAGAGAGAAAGGTCGAGTCGTTTACGCGTATCGGACCCTTTGCAATGAGCCAATCTGGAAACCCTCCATTTCTCACTTCGCCATGCGCCCACGGACCGATTCTTGGGTAAACATAAAGTCCTAACTTTGAGCAGAGCTCCACAAACTTTCGAAGATCACGCCGGCCCGACCAGTCAAATTGTCCTTCGACTTCTTCGTGGTGGATCCAAAAAACATATGTGGAAACAATCTGGACGCCGCCCGCCTTCATTTTCAGAAGCTCTTCTTCCCAATATCGTTCAGGAAAACGGCTGTAATGGAATTCACCCATCACCGGAAGCCAGGGCTTGCCGTCAAGCACAAGGTAGCGGCTGTTTACGGACAGCGTGCTGCCGTCAGGCGAGTTACCGGCATCGCTGCTTCCCATCTCGAGGTAACCTGTTTCCGGAGGCGCGATGCGATCCGTCGCATTGATCGTAAAGACTCTCTCCGATTGCGGCAGAGTCTGAGCGCATGCCCGGGATAACGGTGAGAACAACGTAAACATAATCACTGCGGCGGCAGGCAACGTGAACTTGAACCAGTCAGAGTGAGGCATGGCATCCTCTTTATTATTCTTGGTCGCTTCAAAAATCAGACAATCACGCTGGAATTGCAAGCGTGTGGAAGAAGAGTGCATATAGATATTGATAACGTGGTTCCATCGCTCTGTGGTGAAGCCAAAACCCTCAGCCGAGTATTGAGTTTTCGTTGTTCCGGAGTTTAACTCCGGAACTGGACAGGGTGAGACAGTTGAACTGTCGTACAGCGGAGGCTTTTTATCCTGGTTCCATCGCTCTGGAACCCAGCTGTAAAGCCGTTACTGATTCCCTAATGAGTCAAGGTAGCGGCAGTCGGTAACATTTGGAATAATCGTACGCACACAACGAACACAAATTGCCCTTGTCCGCGGAGCCTCGGGCGTCCTTTTGTTACTCCTTCGGATAAACGAAGCCCGTGCTTTCTTCCTTCATCTTTATTGGACGCACTTCGATTCTCGTGTTGGGGTTGTATTCAAATTCCGGATTCGCCTTCGCGATAGAGATCGCTTCGTCCAGGTTTTTCGCACGGAGATGGTAGTATCCGCCTATGTATTCTCCCGACTCGTTGAAATTCCCATGCTTCCATTCGCCCTCCGAACGTGACACAATGTTTCCGCCCCATTCAATCGGTTGCGCGGAAAGCAATTTCCCTTCTTTCTTCAGACGCCCGATGTAACTCTCGCACGCTTTCAGGAATTTCTGGTGTTGATCGGGGGCAAGAGTTAGCTCGCTTCGGTTCCGTTTACGAATGAAGAAAATGAATTCCTGCATCATCGTCCCTCTCTCTCGCGTGAGTTGATTGATCAGTTGCAGCATCGTGCATATAGCGTCTCAGATCAGGTTGTACGGATGCTGGGACGCTTCGGTGCTCTCCACCTGAACAATCCGGCAATGCAGGAAATTCCATTCACCTGGTTCAATCGCTCTGCAACGGATCCTAAATCGAGTCCATCTGGCAGTACCCAATTCTTTGCGCAGCACCGCATCGTGGAGTTACAACGAAGGGAAATGTGAATTGAATCGGGGAACCCGCAGAGAAAGCCTTCGCAGACCTCCGTGCAGGTTCCCCAAAAGGAATGATTTACTTAAGCACTACAAGTTTTCTTGTTTCCGTGAACGAACCGGATTGTAATCTGCAAAAATAAATTCCACTCGGCATTCGGGAAGCATCCCACATCCTCTGATAATGTCCGGGAGTCATCTCTTCCGAGACTATTGTTGCCACTTCTCTTCCGAGGAGGTCGAATATTTTCAATGTCACGAAACTCTTCGATGGAATGTCAAATGATATTGCCGTCGAAGGATTAAATGGGTTGGGAAAATTCTGACTTAGCGCAAACGCCTCAGGATTGGTTTTTCCAGAAATGGATACTCCTGTTGCGGGCCCGTACATCCCCTGAAGAACCGTGCCTAGCTTGCCGACGAAGAGAATATCTCTGTGGCTTGCAACTCCGATCTTCGTCCAGTCCGTACCATTATTTCCCGGAGTCCACGACGCGCCGCCGTCATACGTGACGCTGAAGTTTCCGGCTGCCCCGACAACGAAGCCTGTATCCGCTGTTAGAAACTTGACGTCTGATACCGCGTTCCCGCCCATCATCGGGTCTACTTCTGTGAATGAGCCGGCGCCGTTTGTCGTTTTATAGATCTTTCCGTTCGAGCTGCCGACCCATGCCTTGCTCGCATCGAAAGCAAAGACGCATGTTCGGTTCCCGCTGACGCTCCCTGCCGGATTGGCCCATGTAGCTCCACCATCGGTGCTCAAAATTATGTTCACTCCGTCGGACCATTCCGCTATCCAGATCGTATTCGCGTCGGGAACAGAGTAACCGCCGATAACATCGACGTACGGGCGGGTAACGGTCGTCCAGTTTTTTCCTCCATCTGTAGTTTTGTAGCTGAACGGCGAGGTGAATGATCCCGACCAGCCGACCGAAGTGTTTGCGAATTCGAACTTCGGGTATGAACTTCCTGCGGGCGCGCTGCCTCCGTTCGACGCCCATGTTGCTCCGTAGTCGGTGGTGGTCTCGAGACCTCTTGTGTCTCCGGCATAACGTATGCCGCTGCCGCCGCTGAATATCCTGACAAAGTTGACCGGGTTAGTGTTTGACACTTCGGACCATGACGCGCCTCCATCGGTGGTGCGGAACAACGAGTTCGATGTCGCGTCGTTCGGGTTCACGAGAAAGAATCCGCGCTGCGAATCGGAAAAGGTTATATCGACTGCGTCTTTCCCTGTGAAAGAGATCGATCGCGATGTCCACGTGGCTCCGTCGTCGGTCGTTCGGTAAATAACTCCGTTGCTGCCGCACACTATGCCGGTAGTCGAAGATGAAAAATAGGCACAATAGAAATCGCCGGTGATAGTCGGTCCGTTATCGGGGTTTCCTCCTATCCAAGGATTTTTGCTGTTCCATGTTGCGCCGCCATCAGTGGTCTTGCTGACCACGTTTCCCTGACCTACTACCCACATGTTGTTTGCATCAACGGCGCAGGCGTACCTAATGTCTCCTAAAAGTCCGCTGCTCGCCGACGGCCAGGTGCTTCCTCCATCGTTACTCTTTATTACAGTGCCGCTGAGTCCGAATGAATACATCACCGATCCAACTTCAAAGATCGTGTGGAGATCGTTTGTTGTATTTGTGGTCTTGGAGCCCCAGATGGATCCGCCGTTAACTGTCTTCAGAATTGTTCCTCCGGCGCCTGCAATATATCCCTCGGTGGCGCTTGTGAAGCAGATGCTGGTCAACCACTCTGTGGTTCCACTGTTCTTCGAATCCCATGAAGTTCCACCATCGGTAGTTTTGATTATCATTCCGTTATCCCCGCAAGCCCAGCCTGTGCTTGTCCCCCAAAAGCAAATATCCCAGAGAGAGCCCGCGCCTGTTTGAGTAACTCCCCAGGTTGCGCCGTGGTCGGTGGTACGGAGAACCACACCATCTTGCCCGCAGATCCAGCCGTTGTTCGCATCCGCGAAATATACGGCGTAAAGATAGTTAGGTACACCTGACCCGATGGTCGTCCAGGTCAATCCTGCGTCTGTCGACCGCATAATCAGCCCGCCGCCTCCTACGGCCAGATATTCGGTCGTCGAAAACGGCCACACATCGAAGATGGCGTTCCCTGTCGGCTGCGGATTACGCCATACCCAATTCCACTGAGCATTCGAGAGCTCCACATTGAATATGACGGAGACGGTCATGATGAGAAACAGTAGTTTGGTTTTCATATATCCTCCAGCAATGTGATGAAAGTTTGCAGGACTGTATAGGCAGCCATCGTCTGCTGCTTCGAGCCCTTCATCCGGATCCACGACGACCTCTGCAAGTGTCGTCTGAATCATGAAATGAAGAGAGATGCCTGGATAAAATTATTCAGGAGAGATCGGAGATGAGACAATTAAAGCTGAGGGTGTCTCTCCATTCCGAATCTGGCATTACCGAATGAAGACTGGATATTTCAGTTATACTGTTGTACCGACGAAGGGCGTCTAATGCCGGATTGAATGAAATCGCCAGCGGGTGTAGGATGGAGGTTTTTGATTGCCCTGTACTGGTTGCTGATGGTAGAAGCTTGATTTAGCCGAGCCCTGACGTTCTGCCATTGATCCATATGCCCTTCGAGAAGAATGTAATGTCTCAGTCAGGAATATCCAACAATCCGCAGTCACGAGCGGTGGAAGAAGAAAAGGAAACTGGAAAATCTGGTTCCATCGCTCTGCTGCGGGAACTTTTAAGTTGTTCCGGAGTTGAACTCCGGAACCGGACCATGTGAGATATTTCAACTGTCGCACAGCGGAAGTATTGCAGTTCCGCCCTACTTCTTGTTCTGAATATTCAATAACGGCGTCAGCCTCTGGTCGTACGGCAGAATGATTGTCGAGTTGTTGGGACTGTTCACCAGTTCCTTGAGCTGACTGATGTAATACCACTGCAGATAATTCTGCGTCAGTCCATTGTTGATTATTCTTTGAGCATCCGCAATGCCCTGAGCCTCGATCGCTTTTCGCTGCGCTTCCTTCTGAGCATACTGTATGGTGTATTCCATTTGCTGCGCTTGCTGAGAGGCTTTAAGTTTTGCTGCAATAGCATCGCTAACGGTTGCCGGCGGTTCTACGTTTCTGATGAGCACGTTGTCCAAAATTACGCCCTTACCGGTCAGTTCCTGCAATAATAATTCAGTAACCATCTTGGTATAAGCGTCTCTTTGGAGAGACATAACATCGCTCGCATCAAACTTGGTAGCGGCATTTACCAGCGCAGTTCTGATGGCCGGCCTCACGATCACTTCTTCGTAATTCAGACCGATATTACTGTAAACATTATTTGCCTGCGATGGATCTAAATGATACCAAACTGTGACATCGAATTTCAGAATAAGTTGATCACGCGATAGCGTAGCAACAGCATCATCACCAGTTCTGTTGCCTTCGCTATTGGCTGAAGACATAGTATAGTCTTTCGTCTGGATAGACATTTTATAAACATCAGTCAAAAAGAATATCGGATGAAAACCAGCCGAAAGAGATTGTGAGCCGACATTGCCGAATAATACAGGCACGCCGACATAACCCGGCTCGATGACTGTGAATGATGCCGCAAGAAATACTATCACTGCCAATCCAAAACTCAGGAAGCCGAGTCTTTTGATGTTCGCCCCGAATCGGGGGTCTGACGACTTTGCCGTCAGCAGCGCAAACCCGACGACAACGAACAACACTGTGAGGAATAGAGTAGTCATGATCTTCTCCTATTTGTAATTTTATTTTTGAAACACAATGGTAAGCCCCGATAATCTATCAGAGTGCAATGAATTGGACGTCTGTGAGTGCCCTCAATGGTTGCGATGAAGAAAATATATCGCAGGCGACAGGAAGAAACAATGTGGCCGGTGCTTCCCCTATCTCTTGGTTACACGCAACCCCATTGGCTGCAGGTTCGAATTTTCGTAAGTAAACCCGCCATCAACCGGATGGGATTGCGGATTGACATCCAGGTATTCCGGATATCCGTAATCGGCATTATAACGGATGACGAGCGAATCGTTCGTGGAATTTCGAATTAGACTGAACAGAGAATCAACAGACCTGTAGAACGGATACGATACAATCGCGGTATCAGGGATTGTAGTCACTCTGAAAACCGTATCAGCTACGACCCAGACTCGCACAAGAATACCACTATAAGGACAAAAGCACGATCGTCTTTGGTCGATCGTATAGCCGTGGGGATTGCGCAACTGCCACAGCTCGTAGGGAGTTTTCCATGGGGGCTGATTTGTAGATTCCTTATTGCACGACGAGGAGAGAATTAGTAACAATCCCGCAAAGACGAGGAGAAGTTTTCGCGGCCAAACCTTCGAGATAATGGTCAGTCCATCGCCTCCGAATGCTCTCAAAGATTTCATCCAGATCCTCCTGCCATTAGCCGTGGTCTTGCGCAAACACTGTTTGAAAGTGTTGTAGTATCTATCATTATGGCCTCTCTGTCGGCCCGAAATATTTAACGGCTGGTTCCCAACTTTACTGCCTCCCTTACGAATGGAAAACTATGAGGGCGTCGCGAGCGATGCAAGGCACTTACCAATCCTGATGAGTCATGATAAATCAGGACAAGAGAATGGGAGAGTGTCTTCTTCGCCCTCATGCTTCCGCAACTCCTTCCACTTTGTCATTCTGAGTGCCGATGCTCCGCCATCGGCACGAGGAATCTCGAATTGATGAATGCCCCAGTGTGCTTGAAACGATGGCGCGGTTGCTCAATCGTACCACCCTTCGCTGAGGTCATTCCACTCTTGATTCATAGATCGGATGAGTTCGATCTTCCTCTTTCTGGTGTACCTCTTTAATTGTTTCTCCCTTGCTATTGCCGCCGTCACATCGTCAGTCTCCTCGAAGTACACCAACCGGTCCACATGATACTTCTTGGTGAAGCCCTCGTTCATCTTATGCTTGTGCTCGTACACACGCCTGACCAAGTCATTCGTAATGCCTGTGTAAAGGACTCGGGATTTGCTCGCGAGAATGTAGACGTAGTAAGTCTTGCTCATGTCATATACCTTTCTCCATTGCCATGTAGTCCCGATTGATTGGTGTATCCGAGATCCCTCGTCCCGATTGCAAAACGTCGGGACTCAGGATGACAGAACAGGAGAGGTGTGGAGCGTAGGGTCTCAAGACGCTTCTGGGAGGGAGTTGTACTCCAGGCCCAGCACGCAAGCCGGCATGTTCAGGCGAAGCACTCAACACCGATTATCGTATCCTCTCATGAAGTCAACTTATCCACTCAAACGGAGTACAACTCCTGCATGTCCTTCAGTTCGGGAGTCTAACTCCCTCACAGATTAGGGTCGTGATGCGGCATGTTGGCCGCCGTTTCGGGATTCGGTTTCCCAAGAAAGAAGGTAATGATGATAACGGCAATTATGTTTCCAATAAGCGCCGACTCTAATCAGCTGTCCGCCATAGTTCGATGAGCCACTTTCCTTTCTCCTTCATAAAGAT